>CAMNMO010000138.1 GCA_946544695.1 uncultured Ruminococcus sp.
CTGCTGGAATTTTCATATTAAACGGATAAGCGAACAAATTTTTTATGTTTTATGGTGACAAATCAGAAAAAGTATGATATAATATAAGGTATATATAAGAACACAAAAACGGAGGAATAAAAAATGATAAGACATATATGCATGTTCAGACTGAAAGTTGATAATAAGGAAAACAGCATAAAGGAGTTCTGCAACAGGGCGCAAAGCCTTAAAAGCATACCCCAGCTGAAAAGGTATGAGGTCGTGACAAACGACAAGCGCACGCCTGACAGCAACTATGATGTTTCGCTGATATTCGATTTTGACAGCGTAGATGATCTCAAAGCATACCAGACTTCACCCACACATATCGAGTTCGGCAAGTTCGTTGCGTCCGTAAAGGAAGAACGTGCCTGCATCGACTATGAGTTCTGAGGTAAAAGATGGCTAAGGTAAAGACATCGTATGTATGCCGCAGCTGCGGTTATGAGACTGGCAAATGGAACGGAAAATGCCCCGAGTGCGGAGAATGGAACACCTTTGAGGAGGTGGAAGTACAGGTATCCGCAAGGACAGGCGGCAAGGCTAAAAACGCCGCTATCAAGGATGTTTCGGGCAGCATACTGGGTATAAACGCTGTTGATGCAAGTCACCGTGAGATAAGATACGATACAGGAATGAAAGAACTGGACAGGGTCCTGGGCGGCGGACTGGTTAAGGGTTCGCTGGTGCTGCTCGGCGGTGAACCGGGCATAGGTAAATCTACCATGCTTTTGCAGATATGCCAGACTATGGGCGATGACCACACCATTCTTTATGTATCGGGTGAGGAATCGGCACGGCAGATAAAGCTGAGGGCGAACAGACTTGGCGTCAACAGCGAAAACCTGTATCTTCTGGCTGAAACAGATGCTGAAAGTATCTGTGCCGCCATAACCAAAGAGAAACCCGAGATAGTCATAATCGACTCTATACAGACCATGAGTATCAGCGGTATAACCTCAGCACAGGGGTCTGTCACACAGGTGAGAGAATGCACGAACCTGTTCATGAGGACTGCCAAAAGCGAGGAGATACCTATATTCATCGTGGGACATGTCAATAAAGACGGTGCGATCGCAGGACCTAAGGTAATGGAACACATCGTTGACTGCGTGCTGTATTTTGAAGGTCAGCGAAACATGACTTACAGGATACTCCGTGCAGTGAAGAACCGTTTCGGTTCTACCAACGAGATAGGCGTTTTTGAAATGGTAGACAGCGGATTGCTGGAAGTTGAGAATCCTTCGATGCTTATGCTTGAAGGCAGACCTGTCAATGTCTCGGGAAGCTGTGTTGCATGCGTTATGGAAGGTTCAAGACCGATAATGGCAGAGGTTCAGGCTTTGGTATCAAAAAGCAGTACATCACAGCCAAAACGCACAGCAACGGGTTTTGATTATTACAGAATGTCGCTGATAATAGCTGTGCTTGAAAAAAGACTGGGCTATTTCTTTGGCGGACTTGATGTGTTTATCAATGTTGTAGGCGGTCTGAAGCTTGATGATACGGCTGCTGACCTTACTGTTGCAGCTGCGCTGTATTCCAGTGTGACAGATAAAGTCGTTGATGAAAAGACCATAGCATTCGGTGAGATAGGTCTCGGCGGAGAACTGAGAAACATAACACATGCTGAACAGCGTATACAGGAAGCCGAAAGAATGGGCTTTGAGAAATGCATACTCCCCTATTACACAGTAAAAAAGATAAACACTTCAAAGTATGATATGCAGATCATTGGGGTACGTTCAATAAAGGAAGCATTCAGCAATATAGGCTAAATGTAAACTTTTTGTTAATCTGCAAGGATATCTTGACTTTTATATAAAAGTATGTTATGATATTTAAGCCGCATGTTTACGGTTTTTTAAGTGTGCCCTCGGGCATACACCGTGCGCAGCGAGTTCATGTAAAGGCAGGTGCATATAAGATGTACGCAGTAATTGAAACAGGCGGAAAGCAGTATCAGGTAAAGGCAGGCGATGAGCTCTTCATCGAGAAGCTGAACGTTAATGCTGATGACAGCGTTACTTTTGACAAGGTAATGGCAGTTGGTTCTGATGCAGGTATCAAGGTTGGCGCTCCTTACGTTGAGGGTGCAACTGTATCCGCAAAGGTAGTCAAGAACGGCAAGGCTAAGAAGATCACAGTCTTCACCTACAAGCCCAAGAAGGGTGAGAAGAGGAAGATGGGTCACAGACAGCCCTACACCAAGGTAGTTATCGAAGCTATCAACGCATAATTCGCAGGAGGGATCATAATGATCGCTGCGGATTTTTTCAAGGATCCTAGTGATATGCTGACAGGCTTCTGCGTCACAGGTCATGCAGGAATGGCTGACTTTGGTTATGACGTATGCTGCGCAAGCGTTTCATCCGCTGTCATGATGACAGCCAATACTATTACAGAAGCATTTAAGATAGATGCAGATGTTGAAGTTGATGAAAACGAGATCAGGCTTTCGGTAAAGAAGGCTGATGAAAATGCGGACAAGCTTATCATGGGACTGCTCATTCATCTGTATAATCTGTGTGATGAGTTTCCCGGGCATATCAAGCTGAAAGTCGGCGGACGCTGACTATATCACATCAATGGAGGTGTAATTTCAATGATAAAGATCTCAATGCAGTTTTTCGCTCATAAAAAGGGTATGGGTTCTACCAAGAACGGTCGTGAGTCTGAGTCCAAGAGACTTGGCGTGAAGAGAGCTGATGGTCAGTTCGTACTGGCAGGCAACATTCTCGTTCGTCAGAGAGGTACTCACATCCACCCCGGCGAGAACGTTAAGCGTGGTTCTGATGATACTCTGTTCGCTACCAGCGACGGTATCGTAAGATTTGAAAGAATGGGTAAGGACCGTAAAAAGGTATCGGTTTATCCTCAGGCTTAATTGCGCTATGACAGACCCTGAGCACCACAGCTCGGGGTCTTTTTTAAAGAAAAAAACAAAACAGAGGAACAATAAACGACAAAGGGAGGTACTGGTATGAAAAACGATACTGAACTCCACAATAACATGAGCAGATCTTTTGCGATCATTTCGCTGATACTGTATGCATTAACTCTTTGTACTTTCATATATAAAAACAAAACAGGATATACAAGTGTTTCAAAAGAAAAAACATATACCAACTGTCGTGTTGAAACGGCTGGCGAAGAATCATCTTTCGGCGTTGATAATACCTATTATATCAGGGCTTATGAGCGGACAGACAGCGATGATACAGCAGAAGATCAGGACGGCGATGATAAAGGCAAGCTGCTTTATGAAAGCAAGGTATCATGGTCGCATCTTGAACATTTTCTGGATTATAAGGATAAAGAACTGACGGTATATAAGACCGCATCAGGCAGAACCTTCCCTGTTTATATGGTGAATGCTGATGCTAAAGAAGCTGAGCTGGAATACAGGAAGATCAGCAGCCCCACCATCTGGTATGTTCTCTATTTTATCGGAGCAATGCTTGGAACTGTATGCCTGATAAATTCCCGCAGACTTGCAAAGGTCGCAGCGAATTATAAAAACGAAAGCTATACTTTCGTTCCTGAAGTAAGCACCAAATATACTGACAACAGAGCTGCTGCTTTCTATAATGAGATAAGCAGTAGCGCTATGCGCAAAGATCCTGATGAGCCCCGCACTGCTTTAAACAGCACAGTTACTCAATTTGAAAACGAAGTTTTCTCAGACAGAGTAAGATCTTATGATAACAGCGGTGAGCTTATGGAAAACAGATCAGCTCAAGTCAGAAAATTTGAACGTTCAATGGTTCGTTCCAATCTTACAGCAGCCATTATCATATTACTTATTGTAGCTGTTGTTGCGGCTGCGAAATCCATAAACGGATATACAAAGGTAGAGTATTATGAAACATACGACGACTGTAAAATAACAACAGAAGTCAATGGTTCGGGGAAATCAAGACATTACAAACTGACTATCTCTCAAAGAAAAACAGCTGAGGTCAATTATGATTTCAATAAAATGCATGAGAGCAAGGAAGGTTTTGATAATTTCAATTATGATGAGCTATCTCCCGAAGATGAATATGTTGAGTTGTATTCACACAATGTTTCGGCAAGATGCTATGAATATTTCAGAACATACAGCTCACCTAAAGTGACGATGTTCAGAACATCATGGGGCAGTATTTTCCCGGTCGGTAAAGTTAACTGCACTCCTGCTGAGGCAGAACGTTTTTACAGAATGATCGACCCGCCATATCATTGGTATATTGCTTATATTATCGGAATAGTAATAAGCCTGGCTCTGATAAAGATGGCGCTCAGGTCCAAGAAAACAGCTGATAATTATAAAGCAGGTAATGAATACATTATGCCCGAAAGATTCTCATCAACCGGAGAGGCGATCGCAGCGATGGAACACATGCGCTTGCGTCGTGAAAGAGATATGAAACGATTCAAACGGCCGAGATTATGAGCATTATATAATATATCAAGATCGTAAAGGACATATCCTTTACTTAATAGACCGATTTACAAAGGAGGTCGGAGAAATGTTTGTCGATAAGGCAAAAATATACATCAAGGCAGGTGACGGCGGCGACGGCGCAGTCTCCTTCCACAGAGAGAAGTATGTTGCCGCAGGCGGCCCCGACGGCGGCGACGGCGGAAAAGGCGGCGATGTGATCTTTAAGGTCGATGATAACATCTCCAACCTTATTGATTTCCGTTACAAGAAAAAGTATGCAGCGGATAAGGGACAGAACGGCGGCGCTAAAAATTCATACGGAAGAAGCGCTGCTGACCTGATAATAAAAGTGCCGAGAGGTACAGTTGTCAAAGATGCGGACACAGGCAGGATACTGGCAGATATGTCAGCTGATGAACCTGTGATCGTGGCGCACGGCGGCAAGGGCGGCAGAGGAAATGCACATTTTGCGACCTCAACCAGACAAATACCCAGATTTGCAAAGCCCGGTTTCAGGGGTGAGGAATTCAATGTTCTGCTTGAACTGAAACTGCTGGCTGATGTGGGACTTGTGGGCTTCCCGAATGTGGGCAAATCCACTCTCATATCTGTCGTATCGGCTGCAAAGCCAAAGATAGCAAACTATCATTTTACAACACTGACACCCGTGCTGGGCGTTGTAAAGGTCGGTGAGGAAAGAAGCTTTGTTATGGCGGATATCCCCGGTCTTATCGAAGGCGCAAGCGAAGGTGTGGGTCTGGGGCACGAATTTCTCAGACATGTTGAAAGATGCAGACTTATCGTCCATGTGGTGGACGTTTCAGGCATTGAGGGACGTGACCCGATAGAAGACTTTGAAGCTATCAACAAGGAACTCTCCAATTTCTCTGAGGAACTGGCTGAAGCACCTCAGATAGTTGCTGCAAACAAGTCTGATATGGCTACGCCCGAACAGAAGGACAGATTCAGAGAATATATCGAAAAGCTGGGACTTCCCTATTATGAGATATCAGCTGCGACCACACAGGGTACACAGGAACTCATATACGGTGTGAGTGAAAAGCTTGCTGAACTCCCGCCTGTAAAGAGATTTGAAGCACAGCCGCTCACCAAAGAAGAAGTCGCACGCAAAAACACCAACAACCGTGAATTCTCGATCACTGTTGAGGACGGCGTATACTTCGTTGAGGCTGACTGGCTTTATGATATACTCAGAGTTGCAGACATGGACGACTATTCTTCACTCCAGTATTTCCAGAACGTACTGGTGTCCAGCGGCATAATAAGAAAGCTGGAAGCAATGGGCATCAAGGAAGGCGATACTGTTGCTGTGTTCGATTTTGAGTTTGAATATATTCCGTAAGGGTGAGCTTAAATGCAGATCAATATGACTTCACGAGAGGCTAACCAGTACTCCCCTCTTGCACTTGCTTTTCTTGGCGACTCGGTTTACGAACAGCTTGTCAGGGAGAAGATACTGCTTGCGGCAAACATGCCTGCCAACAAACTGCATAAACTGGCAGTAAGCAGAGTTTGTGCCGAGTATCAGTCAGAATGTGTGCTGATGCTTGAAGAACAACAGGTGCTTACCGAGAGTGAAAAGGAAGTCTTTAAACGTGGGCGCAATACCAAGGTAAATGCGCCGAAACATTCGACAATTGCCGAATACCGCAACGCCACAGGGCTTGAATGCTTATTCGGATTTTTGTATTTGACAGCACAGCATGAACGAATCGAAGTGCTGTTCGAGCTTTGCTGGGAGCATGGCAAGGCTGAATTTGATAATAAGATCAAGGAGTGAACCAAAATGTCAGGACATTCAAAATGGGAAAATATTAAAAGAAAAAAGGGTGCTACCGATGCTGCAAGAGCAAAGATATTCACCAAGATAGGCAGAGAGATCGCAGTAGTTGTTAAGATGGGCGGTCCCGACCCCGCAGGCAACGCTAAGCTGAGAGACCTTATCGCTAAGGCTAAGGCAAACAACGTGCCTAACGATAATATCGACAGGATCATCAAGAAGGCAGCCGGCGACGGTGACAAGAACAACTACGAGTCAATGGTATACGAGGGCTACGGTCCTTCAGGTGTTGCTGTTATCGTTGAGTGCCTGACAGATAACAAGAACAGAACTGCCGCTGATGTAAGAAGCTACTTCAACAAGTTCGGCGGAAACATGGGCAGCACAGGCTGCGTATCCTATCTGTTCTCTGACGTAGGCACTGTTGTTATAGAGAACAACGGCGCTGATGAAGACAAGATAATGGACGATGTTTTTGAAGCAGGCGCTGACGATTTTAATGTTGAGGAAGACGTTATCGAGATAGCTTGCCAGCCCAACAGTGTGGCCTCTGTAAGAGAGACACTGGAAGGTCTGGGCTACAAGGTGCTTTCCGCTGAGGCTGACAAGATACCTTCCACCTACGTTACCATCACCGATGAAGACGCAATGAAGAAGATGGGTCTGCTGCTGGACAACCTTGAAGATAACGACGATGTCCAGAATGTTTACCACAACTGGGAGAATATGCCTTCCGATGAGGAAGAATAATATTTCCCCTGATAAATAGCTATACATCAACAATTCCCTGCCATGAGTATTATATACCATGACAGGGATATGTGTATTATGTCGTTTACTTTATATGGAGGTACCTCATGAAGATAAAAGCAATGTTTTCGGTAATGCTTGCAGCGCTGGCTTGCGTTAATTTCAGTGCGTCCGCTGAGGGCGCTGTGCTTGGTGATATCAACGGCGACAGCGTTGTTAACGTTACAGATGTTTCACTTGCAGCAGCACAGGTCAAAAGCGTAAAGCCGCTTAATGATGATGTGTTGCCTGCCGCTGATG
>CAMNMO010000139.1 GCA_946544695.1 uncultured Ruminococcus sp.
AGGTGGAAGTATGGTACAGCACAAAGCAGTTCAGCGTTTCTGTACCCAGGATAAACACCAGTATCCAGCCGTAAATCAAGCCGAACACCCGTGTCGTTGAGGAACGTCTGCCTTTCCTCACTATCACCATTATGACCATGACTATCAGCGACAATGGTATGCCGAAAACTGCCAGCGCTATGAGAAATTCACCGAAGGAGAACGGCAGCAGCGAAGTAAGCCTGCCGTATGTCTGTCCCCACAGGGGGTAGACCCACCGCTGATAAAAGTCGCAGAAAGCCGTGCTTATCTGCGAAAGACCGTTCAGCAGCAGGAAGAACACCGTGCTGCCGATCAGCCATTTCAATTGTGTGTGTTTATGCTTTTTGTCCGTTTTTACGGACTCTTTTACGTCAATGTCCTCAGCTGTCGCCTTATCGGGCTTGACATTGGTTTTCATTTCGCACCTCAGTTCAGTTTATCAGAACAGACCTGTGATATTGCCCTGATTATCGCAGTCGATATTATTTGCGGCAGGCACCTTAGGCAGACCGGGCATGGTCATGATATCGCCTGTGTACGCCACAACAAAGCCTGCGCCTGCGGATACTCTCAGGTCACGCACGGTGATCTCGTAGTTCTCGGGCTTGCCCAGCTTTGTGGGGTCATCAGACAGCGAATACTGGGTCTTAGCCACGCATACGGGAATGTCGCCGTAGCCCAGTTCATTGATCTCTTTCAGCGCCTTTTCAGCCTGTGCCGTGAAGATAACGCCGTCAGCACGGTATATCTCCTTAGCGATGATGCCCAGCTTTTCCTTGATGGGCAGCTTTTCGTCATACAGGGGCTTGAAATCGCTCTCGGTGTTGTCGATGGTCTCAACGACCTTCTGTGCCAGGTCTGTGCCGCCGACACCGCCCTTAGCGAAGATCTCTGCCAGAGATACCTTAACGCCCATCTCATCGCAGGTGCGCTTGATGACTTCTATCTCAGCATCGGTATCGGTACCGAAACGGTTTATTGCCACCACAACGGGCACGCCGAACTTACGCATATTTTCGATATGTGTTCTGAGGTTGACTATGCCCTTTTCAAGTGCGGGAACATTCTCCTCGGTGAGTTCTGCACGGGGCACGCCGCCGTTATATTTCAGTGCACGAATGGTTGCGACCAGTACCACACAGCTTGGCTTGAATCCTGCAAAGCGGCACTTGATATCGAAGAACTTCTCAGCGCCCAGATCGGAACCGAAACCTGCTTCGGTGATGGTGTAGTCAGCCAGCTTCAGTGCAAGCTTTGTTGCACGTACAGAGTTGCAGCCGTGTGCGATATTTGCAAAAGGACCACCGTGTATCAGTGCAGGATTGTTCTCAAGGGTCTGCACCAGATTGGGCTTGAGTGCGTCCTTCAGCAGTGCTACCATTGCACCGCAGCCGCCGATATCCTTTGCGAAAACAGGCTTGCCATCTGTGGTATAAGCCACCAGTATACGCTCGATACGCTTTTTCAGATCATCAAGGTCTGCCGCAAGGCAAAGTATTGCCATTATCTCGGAAGCAACGGTTATCTGGAAAGAATCCTCTCTCGGGATACCGTTTACCTTTGAACCCAGACCTATGATGATATCTCTAAGTGCACGGTCATTCATATCAAGGCAGCGCTTGAACATGATCCTGCGCTGGTCGATGTGCAGCGGATTGCCCTGCTGCATGCTGTTGTCTATCAGTGCGCACAGCAGATTGTTTGCAGCGGTTATAGCATGCATATCGCCTGTGAAATGAAGGTTGATATCCTCCATCGGCACGACCTGGGCATAGCCGCCGCCTGCAGCACCGCCCTTAATACCGAACACAGGTCCGAGAGAAGGTTCTCTCAGTGCAAGTATGGAATTTTTGCCGATAACGTGCATCGCTTCATGCAGACCAACAGATATGGTCGTCTTGCCCTCACCTGCGGGTGTGGGGTTTATGGCAGTTACGAGTATCAGCTTGCCATCGGGCTTGTCCTTAGTCTTTTCGTACAAACTTTCGGACAGTTTAGCCTTGTAATGGCCATAAGGTTCATACTCCTCCTCTGTTATTCCCAGTTTTCCCGCTATCTCGGAAATTTTCAGCATTTTAGCCTGCTTGGCTATTTCGATATCTGACAGCATTTGGATCAGTTCCTTTCTGCACAAAAATATATATGTTAATTATAACACAACAGTGCACAAATTGCAACCCCTTTTTGCGGGGTGCCACAGAGATCAATTTTTCATAATGCCAAATCCCATACAAGCATCACAGCAGTAAAATATGGTGTTAAGTGTATTCTCCCCCGCCTACGGCGGGGGAGAATACACAAAAATACAGCTGTGTTTTGTCAAAATTGATTTCCGTGGCGGGGTGCCGCCCATATCGGTTTTGAGAGGACGCTTGCACACACGCAATAAAAGCGCAGCCGATACAGCAGCTGCGCTTTAAAGTCATATTTCAGCAAGCATATCGCCCATTGCGTACAGACCTGCAGGCTTGCCACAGAGGAATACAGCCGCATTCACCGCACCAACGCCGAATACCGACTTTGAGTGTGCCTCATGCTTCAGGCTGACTACCTCGTCACGGCCTGCGAAGATTATCTCGTGTTCACCGACTATCGTGCCGCCACGGATAGAATGCATGCCTATCTCATTCTTAGTCCTCTTTGCACGTACAGAATGCCTGTCATAAGTATAAGTGCATCTGTTGTCAAGCTCCTCATTTATGGCATTTGCCAGCATTATAGCTGTGCCTGAGGGTGCATCGAGCTTCTGATTATGGTGCTTCTCCACTATCTCGATATCGAACTGGTCACCCAGCACCTTCGCAGCCTTTTTAGCCAGGTCAGCCAGCAGGTTGACGCCCAGCGACATATTAAAGGTGAAGAACAGCGGTATCTGTTCAGCAGCCTTCTTTATCTTATCGGTCTGTTCATCGGTATAGCCTGTTGAACCTATGACCAGTGCTGTGCCGTTGGTAAGACAGTAATTCAGCAGGTCATCGAGGCATGAGGGGTGCGAGAAGTCAATGATGACATCGGGCTTTTCATTAAGCTCGCCAACTGCTGCAAATATTGGGAAATCACTGTACTGTGCAGTGACCTTATCGACGCCTGCCAAGACCTTGCAGTCGTCACGGCCGCTAATGACATCGGCGATCACTCTGCCCATGTGACCGTTAGCGCCGCATATAACTATATTTGTCATTTTTATCATTCCTTTCGTTTTTGCTTATCCTTTAAGGTGAAACAGAGCAGCATTCCAAAAACAATAAATGCGATATACATCACTGCTCGTTTCCGAATGTGCAGATAGCACACAGTCGGACCGTCACCTTTTTGCTTTTTGATCGGTAACCTGAACGTCAAAATAATCACCGCAATTTGCTTATAACAATGGGCAGAGCGTTGCCGCTCCGCCCACGCTTTGTCTGTTTACTTTACAAGACCCAGCTCAGCCATCTTAGCTCTCAGCTTCTCGATCTTAGCATCTTCCATTCTTACCAGAGGCAGTCTGCACTCGCCTACGTCCCAACCCATGATGTTCAGGGCTTCCTTTACAGGAATAGGGTTAACGTCGCAGAACAGACCGTTTGAATTTGCAAAGTCCAGCAGCTTGTTCATCTTAGCCTGTGCTTCGGGATACTTGTTTTCAAGACACAGCTGTGCTATCTCATGAGTCTCCTTAGGCATGCAGTTGGACAGTACAGAAATTACGCCCTTGCCGCCCAGTGCCATGATGGGCACTATCTGGTCATCGTTGCCCGAATAGATATCCAGGTCATCACCGCAGAGCGCTGCAACTCTTGCTATCTGCGAGATGTTGCCGCTTGCTTCCTTGACAGCCACGATATTCTCGACCTTTGCCAGTTCCTTCAGAGTTTCGGGAGTGATGTTCACGCCTGTTCTTGAAGGAACGTTATAAAGGATTATCGGGATATTCACAGCGTTTGCGATAGTTGTGTAATGAACTATCAGACCCTTCTGTGAAGTCTTGTTGTAATAGGGTGTTACCAGCAGAATAGCGTCAGCGCCCAGCTCCTCAGCCTTCTTTGAAAGACCCACAGCATACTCTGTGTGGTTGGAGCCTGTGCCTGCTATAACCGGAACTCTGTGAGCTACCTTCTCGATGGCATACCTGATAGCTTCAACATGCTCCTCATCGGTCATGGTGGAGCTTTCGCCTGTGGTACCGCAGATGATTATAGCATCGGTACCCTCGGCTATCTGCCAGTCGATCAGTTCACCCAGCTTATCGAAATTGATAGAACCGTCGGCGTTCATAGGTGTGACGATAGCCACGCCTGCGCCTGTAAAAATAGTCTTCTTCATGATCATTTCTCCTTATCGGAAATATATTGTTGACGGAATGACTCGTTGTTCATGGCTAGTTCTTCAAAAGTTACGGGAACATAGCCGTTTATCATGCAGCCCGCATTGAATGCCTCATCTTTACGGTGCGCTGCCATGAAATCATAGCCGTCATCACAGCTGCCATGGATATGACCGTAGATAAGCACACAGCCCTGAGGTCTGCGATACCATTCTACCATCGGGTAGTGTGCAAGGAAAAACTTCCTGCCGTCACGCTCGATGTATTTCTGGTATACACATTCACAGAACAGATGCTGAAGTGCGGGAGAACTTTTTATACGGTCATCATGATTGCCGTATATAAGGTGCTTCCTGCCGTTAAGAGCCAGCGCATAATGACGTATGTTCTCATCATCGGTCTCACCGTAATAAGTAAAGTCACCGACTATCCACACATCGTCATCTTCCCTGACCCTTGCGTTCCACCTTTCACGCATGACCGAGAACATCTCGGCTGCGTCTTTGAAAGGTCTGGCGTCCCACTTCACTCTGTCCTCATGACCAAAGTGCATATCTGAAATAAAGTAGTCCATGCTGCTTTATCTAGTTAACAGATCAGTCAAAATAGCCCTTTGCAGCCAGCAGTTCAGCCAGCAGAACAGCGCCGCCTGCTGCACCTCTCAGGGTGTTGTGGGACAGGCAAACGAACTTGTAGTCATACTGAGTATCTTCTCTCAGTCTGCCTATGGAGACAGCCATGCCGCCTTCGAGGTTTCTGTCCAGCTTAGCCTGAGGTCTGTCGTTCTCCTCGAAGTAGTTGAGGAACTGCTTGGGAGCGGAAGGCAGCTGCATTTCCTGAGGAACGCCTGCAAATTCCTTCCAAGTCTGGAGTATCTCCTCCTTGCTGGGTTTGTTCTCGAAGCTTACGAATACAGCAGCAGTGTGACCGTCGGAAACGGGAACTCTCAGGCACTGTGCAGTGATAGCGGGCTCGGTAGCGTCAACGATCTTGTCGCCCTCGATGTGACCCCAGATCTTCATGGGCTCCTGCTCACTCTTTTCTTCTTCGCCGCCGATATAAGGGATAACGTTGTCGAGGATCTCAGGCCATGTCTCGAAAGTTCTGCCTGCGCCGCTGATAGCCTGATATGTGCAAGCCAGCGCCTTAGTTACCTTATACTTGCTGTGCAGAGGTGCCAGTGCGGGAACATAGCTCTGCAGTGAGCAGTTGGATTTAACTGCGATGAAACCTCTCTTGGTGCCCAGTCTCTTTCTCTGGGAAGCGATGATCTCGATGTGCTCGGGGTTGATCTCGGGGATGACCATAGGAACGTCATCAGTATGTCTGTGTGCAGAGTTGTTGGAAACTACGGGGCACTCAGCCTTAGCATACTTCTCCTCCAGCGCTCTGATCTCGTCCTTCTTCATATCAACTGCGCAGAATACGAAATCTACCATAGAAGCGATCTTCTCAACATCTTCCTCAGCGTTGAGTATCACCATATCCTCCATTGACTTGGGCATGGGGTCAGCAAGCTTCCACTTGCTGCCTGCTGCTTCCTTATAAGTCTTGCCTGCGCTTCTGGGAGATGCTGCCAGACAAACCACATCGAACCACGGATGCTTGTCGAGTATCAGAGAAAATCTCTGACCTACCATACCGGTAGCACCGATGATACCAACCTTGAACTTCTTTTCCATAACAAAAACTCCTTTTCCTCTTGCGTAGTACCGTCATAACAGCTAAATAACCATACTGTTGATGCAGATATTTTGCGCAAAACATAAAAAATTGACAAATAACAAAAAAACCGGTTGAAAACCGGCGCATCATACAATATAATAAGAATGTTGGCAAAAATTATTCCGCCGATAGCACTCCATCATAAACGCATGATGACAACCGATGACCTGTTAAACCATCAGTCAGCAAGCGGGTTCCCGTTCCGCAGGCTTCGGCAGTTTTACCTTTCACGGCGGTCTGTGGGCATGGGCTGCTTTGACCTTTCGGTCAGACCGTGCTACTCTTTTCAACTGCACCTCTATCTGTTCTAAACCATAGGATAACACATATTCGCCCGTTTGTCAATAGACTGCGCAGGCAGCGCAGCGATATTTTTATGAATTTTTTGTAAAATCCGCCGTTTTATCACGGATATTCCGCCGTTCAGAGACAGCTGACCGTTCGGCAGATACAGCGGCATATATTACCAATGCAAGGAGAGTTAAAATGTTAGACCTTAATGACATGAAAAGATCGGATTTTTTCTATGAGCTTCCGCAGGAGCTGATAGCGCAGACACCAATAGAGCCCAGAAATGCTTCCCGCATGCTGTGCCTTGACCGTTTCACCGGTGAGGTCGGCCATGACCATTTCTATAATCTATGCAACCATCTGAAAAAAGGTGACCTGCTGGTGCTCAACGATTCCAGGGTGCTGCCCGCAAGGATATACGGTGAGACTGATGACACCCACTCGTTCATCGAATTCCTGCTTGTTGAACAGCGTGGCAACATGGAGTGGGAGATACTCTGCCGCCCGGGAAAGAAAGCCCGTGTGGGCAGGCGCTTCGTATTCGGTGACGGACTGCTGAGAGCGGAGATAACAGAGGTCCTCGAGGACGGCAACCGCATAGCAAAGTTTGAGTGCGACGACAGCACGAATCTTTTTGCGGCACTCGATGAGATAGGGCAGATGCCGCTTCCGCCTTACATAACCGAAAAGCTGAAGGACAAAGAGCGCTACCAGACAGTTTATTCCAACGAGACAGGTTCATCTGCCGCACCCACTGCGGGTCTGCATTTTACTAAAGAACAGCTTGGCGAGATAGAGGCAATGGGTGTGAACATCGGCTATGTCACACTGCATGTGGGGCTCGGCACTTTCAGACCTGTAAAAGAGGACAGGGTGCTCGACCACAAGATGCACCGTGAGCACTATGAGCTTCCCGAAAGGACTGCCGAGCTGATCAAACGC
>CAMNMO010000140.1 GCA_946544695.1 uncultured Ruminococcus sp.
GTTCCTTCTCCTGTCTCAGCAGCTTTGCGTTGTACTCAAAGTCACCGATGATATCGGGTATAGCCACATCTATCATGTAGTTGTTATACTCATCGGGGGAAGGTCCTGTGATCTGTCTTATCTGACGGTAGTAGCTGTTGATATCGAAAACAACGTCATCCAGCTCGCCCATGATCTCACCGATCTCACCGGGTACTGCTTCAAGGGTCAGGGTATTGGTGCCTGCCTCGAAGAAGAAGTACATGGGGTTGCCCGCCTTGTTTGAGGGTGAAACGACGCTCCAGTCGGTGTCGTAGTAGAACTTGACCTGCTCCGACTCCTTATTGGGGACCTCGCCGTTTATGTACAGCCTTCTGTTGGAGTACATACCTCTCATCTGGTCCTGTCTGCCGAATATGCCTATCTTATAGTAGCCTGCCTCGGGAACGCTGAATTCCCAGGTAACAGACTGTGTGGACTGGTTCCAGTTATTGCCGCCGCCGATAGTATTGTATCTGGTCTTGGTAGGGCTGTAACCCTTCTCACTGGAAGTCATGTACGAGGTCTTATCCGATGTGGGATAGAGAGTTCTCGATGACTTGTAGTTCGCAGTCTCACCCTCCAGTATGATCTTCTGGTTCTTCAGCTGAGAAAGCTCGGTAGCCGAAGGTGCGTCATACTCCTTGGGTTCCTTATAATTATATACCTTGATATCGCCCAGCACGAACTGTGCCTTATCCGAATCGATGGTCAGTACATGCTTGCCTGCTGTCATATAGAACTGCAGCGGCTCGTTATACAGACCGTCAACGTCGGCAAGGGGCTTATCCATCTGCCATGTAGGGAACTCGACCTGACCGGGTCTCATATCATTTCCCTTGGCGTCCTCTCCTATATCGCCGTCATTCACCCATACCTTATCGAGCGTTATACGCTGTGCGGTACCATAGGGGCTCTCACCGTCTATCAGCAGCGAGAACTCGATGTCGTTGGTAGTTCCTGGCAATGCGTAGTAGGACATTTTCAGGTTATACCTGCCGTCCTGCGGGATATCCACCTCATAAGAGACAGAACCCTGCTGGTTTGCCCAGTACAGCACATCGTCTACTCCCTCGAAGCTCGTGTCGCTCCCCAGCGAAAGGCCATCTCCGATCGAGTCAGGCAGGTAATCCGAGCCCTTTATGACTATCTCGTCGATATCGGGTCTCGCCGTATCCTCATACTTCTCCAGATACTTACTGTACGAAGTCTGACGGATACTGTCAGTGCCTGTTATGGCTTCCGAGCTTTCATCCTGGGTGCCTAGAGAGTCGCCTGCATCTGCAAAAGCCGTCGGAACAAAGCAGCTAACGCTCAGACTGAGCGCAACAGCAGAGCAAACAACACGCCTAAACATTGTGTTTTTCACTATTGAATCCACCCTTTCTAAATAAAATGCTGTGTAAAAGCCTGAGATCCTCACTGCTTTACCGACCGCTCGTGTGTCACTAAATAGTATCGAGGTCCCATTTATCTTCAGCCCGCAGGCTTAGGATCTTATTTATCAGTCCTCCGAGGGGAACAGGATTATGCCGCCCCGCTCTTCGTCAAGCTCCACCCTGACCTTGCCGCCGCCCTTTATGCCGAGCGACTGCATATAGTCCTTAGGAAGCTGCAGCCTGCCCGATCTGTCGAGCACAGCCAGCTCCTCATGCGAAGCTGTTTCCGCCGAGATGACCTCACCCATCTCGCCCAGTTCCTCAGCATAGGACTTTTTCCTGATTATCTCCGAGCTTGTCCGCCCGTCCCTTATGGCGACCACTCTGTCGATATGGTCGGCAAGCTTCAGGTCGTGGGTGACTATCACCACAGTCACGCCCTCACTCTTATTGAGCTCTTTGAAGATATCCAGTATCATCGCTGAGGTCTTTGTATCCACCGAACCCGTAGGTTCGTCAGCCAGCAGCAGCTTGGGGTCATTCGCCATCGCAATGGCTATCGCCACCCTTTGCTGTTCACCGCCCGACATCTGGTCGAGCCTGCTGTTCTTTCGTTTTTCAAGCCCCACCTTGCGCAGCAGTTCAAGCGCTCTCGCACGCCTGCCCTTTCTCCCTTTGAGCAGCATCGGCAGCTCCACGTTCTGCACCGCCGTCAGGTAAGGCACCAGATTTCTTGCATTGTTCTGCCACACGAAGCCCACGGTATCCCGCTTGTACTCCATGTAGTCCTTATCGGTGAATTTCAGCAGGTTCTTGCCGTCTATCACCAGGCTTCCCGCCGAGGGTCTGTCAAGTCCGCCCAGCATGTTCAGCAGCGTTGATTTGCCGCTGCCCGAGTTGCCCACGATCGCCATCAGCTCTCCCTTTTTCACATCAAGGTCGAGCCCTTGCAGCGCCACCGCTTCAACATCAGAAGTTTTATATATCTTCACCAGGTTTTCACACCTGATCATGTATTCATCATCGGCGGGCTTTACAATAGTATCATTAACGGCATCAGCCAACTATCTCACCGTCCTCCAATGTATACACCCTGTCCGCAACGTCCATCATGCTGGGGTCATGGGTGGTCATTATTATGGTCATATTCTGCTTTGCCACCAGCTCTTTGAAAAGCTTGACTATGTGCAGCGCAGTGTTCGTATCGAGCTCAGCCGTGGGTTCGTCCGCAAATATCAGTCTGGGCTCGTGTGCTATCGCCCTTGCGATCGCCACACGCTGCTGTTCACCGCCCGACATCTCGCTGGGTCTGTGGGACATTCGCTTATCCAGCCCCACCGCCGCAAGGCATTCCCTTGTGCGGTCATCACGCTTGTCGTAAGGATACTTAGCCAGTCTCAGCCCGAAGCTGACATTCTCAAAGGCGGTCATTCCAGACATCAGCGCCACCGACTGAAAAACGAAAGCCATGTCGTGGCGGCGCAGGTTATCCCTTGCGCCCTCTGAGAGTCTGGTTATATCCTTGCCGTCGAACATCACCTTGCCTTTTGTGGGTCTGTCCAGTGCGCCCAGTATATTTATCAGAGTGGTCTTGCCGCTGCCCGAACGTCCTCTCAGGACAGTCAGCTTGCCTTTCTCTATCTCGATATTCACGTTTTTCAAGGCAGAAACTATGCTGCCGTCACCGATCTTGAAATCACGGTAAAGCCCT
The DNA here is from genome assembly GCA_946544695.1 of uncultured Ruminococcus sp. Lineage (GTDB taxonomy): Bacteria > Bacillota > Clostridia > Oscillospirales > Ruminococcaceae > Hominimerdicola. Next base: position 3,109 of record CAMNMO010000140.1, read on the forward strand.
TCCGTTTTTAGTATAACGTCCATGGGGATCTCCTCCTCCTGCGGCTCGTTCCGCTTAACGGATTTGTGCAATTTTCACATCTTGTGATATATTAAATATTGCTCATACAATATGATGTGCTTGCTGTACAATATGTTCAAAAAATCAATTTGTTTAAAGTACAATTTGCTAGATTTTTTATCAAAAATACCCAAAAGGGCATACTGTGCTATCATTCATTATAACAATTTACCGTCATTTTGTCAAGCGAACTAAAACGTTTACGTAACCTAATTTTTGGGCTTTCAAAGTGCTTTTGTCACTAGCAACAACTTTAAACAGTGTTTTTTGTGCATTGTGTAGATTTTATTTTGGCTTCTGAACGGGGTGTAACGTTTTCATCTCTTTAATTCACAATTATTTTTCAAATTGTTTTGTGTAAAATCACAATAAATTTTCATAGGACATAATCCACAACGCAGCGACCGCAATATTTGTTGATAACTTATAACTCAACATAACAATATTCTCACATGAGACGTTTCGCCGCCGCAGCGCTGCGAATGCATTGGAACAACACCGCTTTCCCGCACAAAAAAACAAATGCGCCCACCGCAGTGAGCGCATTTTTATTTTGCATTATAAAATTTGAGTATCCTTTTGCACACAGGCTGAAAATGCGGCAGATCAAAAGATCATACGCCGGCCGCCTTTATCAGATCATCGACTCTTCCCAGCAAGCAGGTGCTTCGATGCCCAGTATCTTCAGGACGGTAGGTGCAACGTTAGCCAGACCGTACTTGGTGCTGTCAGCGTCCTTGATAACATACTCGTCCTTGCTTACGATATAGAAAGGAACACGGTTGAGGGAGTGTGCTGTTCTTACAGTTATCTCGCCCTTCTTGTTCTTCTCCAGCATCTCGTCAGCGTTGCCGTGGTCGGCAGTTATAAGAACGGTGTAGCCGTACTCCTCAGCCACCTTCAGCAGTCTGGTCAGACCCAGGTCAACAGACTCAACACCGATGATGGTAGCGTCCATAGAACCTGTATGGCCAACCATATCGCCGTTGGGGTAGTTGCATCTGATGAAATCGAACTTCTCGCTCTTTATAGCTTCGATCAGGTCATCGGTGATCTCAGCGGACTTCATCCAGGGTCTCTGGTCAAAGGAAACTCTGTCAGAAGGTATCTCCTTCCACTCCTCGGAAGCGAACTTCTCGGATCTGTTGCCGTTCCAGAAATAGGTAACGTGGCCGTACTTCTGGGTCTCGGATACAGCGTAGGACTTCAGACCCGCCTTGTCCAGCACTTCGGACATGGTATCCTTGATCTCGGGAGGATTTACCAGATACTTGTTGGGGATATGCAGGTCGCCGTCATATTCCAGCATGCCTGCGTAGATAACGTCGGGCTTGACACCTCTGTCGAAGTAGCTGAACTCATCGCCGCCATCAAATGCCATAGAAAGCTCGATAGCTCTGTCGCCACGGAAGTTGAACAGTATAACGCTGTCGCCGTCAGTGATCCTGCCGACAGGCTCGCCGTTCTCAGCGATAACGAATGCAGGCAGATCCTGGTCGATGGCGCCTGTCTCGTTTCTCAGGGTCTCAACAGCTTCAAGTGCACTTGCGAACTGTCTGCCCTCGCCCTTTACGTGGGTCTCCCAGCCAAGCTTTACCATATCCCAGTCAGCCTGATATCTGTCCATTGTTACCTTCATTCTTCCGCCGCCCGAAGCGATCCTTGCATCGAAGGAAGCATCGTTCAGCTCAGCCATGCACTTCTCCAGATCCTCGATATAGATAGGTGCGCTGGTAGCGGGAACGTCTCTGCCGTCCAGCAGTACATGTACCCTTACCTTAGCAGCGCCCTGCTCCTTAGCCTTAGCGATCATGGTCTTGAGGTGAGAGATGTTGGAGTGAACGTTGCCGTCAGACAGCAGACCGATGAAGTGCAGTGTGCTGCCCTTAGCCTTAACGTTGTCCAGCAGCTCGGTCCATGTTGCAGAACCGAACATCTTGCCGCTCTCGATGGACTCGTTTACCAGCTTTGCGCCCTGAGAATAGATCTGACCGCAGCCCAGTGCGTTATGACCTACCTCAGAGTTGCCCATGTCATCATCGGTAGGCAGACCTACTGCGCTGCCGTGAGCCTTCAGGGTGGTGTAGGGACAGACCTTTCTCAGTCTGTCCAGAGTGGGTGTGTTAGCCTCGGTAACAGCGTCACCCAGACCAGTAACGGAGATACCAACGCCGTCCATTACCACAAGTATTACTTTTTTGTTAGACATATTGATTACGTCCTTTCTGTATATATTGCCGTACACTGCCGTCACCCCCCGCCGCAGCGGGGGCTCCGACAGCTCATCGGCTTTTTTTTCAGCCGAAACCGTTACTTTGCCTTACCCTGATTTGCCACGCTGTTCATTTTTGCAGCCAGCTCATCGGGGTCGCACAGATACTCCTTGCTTATCACCTTGAGGTCATCATCGAACTCATAGACCAGCGGGACAGCAGTGGGTATGTTGACACTAACTATCTCCTCGTCGCTGAGACCGTCAAAGAACTTCACCAGTGCTCTCAGGCTGTTTCCGTGAGCCGCTATAACGACCCTTTTGCCCGCCTTCATCTTAGGAGCGATCTCCTTCTCAAAATAGGGCACAGCTCTTGCAATGGTATCTTTGAGGCTCTCCTGCAAAGGCAGCTCTGCGGGATCTTCCTCACGGTACTTGGGATCCTTTCTCGGGTTCCTCTCGTCGTCCTCCTCCAGCGCCATGGGCGGGATATCAAAGGAACGTCTCCAGATCTTCACCTGCTCCTCGCCGTACTTAGCAGCGGTCTCGCTCTTGTTCAGACCCTGAAGTGCGCCGTAGTGTCTTTCATTGAGCCTCCAGCTCTTAACTACGGGCAGCCATTCCCTGTCCATCTCAGCCAGTACATTATTGAGCGTGTGTATAGCTCTCTTCAGGTAAGATGTGTAGCAGATATCGAAGTCAAAGCCTGCTTCTTTCAGCACTCTGCCTGCCTTCTTAGCTTCCTCCTTGCCCGCATCGCTCAGCTCAACATCGGTCCAGCCCGTGAACTTGTTCTCCTTGTTCCACTCGCTTTCGCCGTGACGGATAAGTACCAGTTTCATGCTCATATTTAATTGTCCTTTCGTTTATACCCCCTGTCCACGCATGAAGGACACAGGATATACTTATTTATAACAAAAGCCTTAGCTTCTATTACCGAAATCAAATAAGATAGATGCCGACATGCATCCCAAAGTGCATAGCCCGGAACTTCATGCCGTTTTATTATGTAAAAAGACCTCCGACAGCACTGCCGTCAGCCTTTATACCTTACGCAGTATCAGTCAAGATCTGCGTGCTTCTGTCTTGCCACAGCGTAAGCCATGAGCAGCAGAATGAATGCCGCTATATTTGCCCAGCCGCAATACTGCATCACCTTGAAATTCATCGCATGGAATACCAATGCTTCCGAACCCTCACGGGCAAGGATCACCTGAGTTCTGCCATACATATAGGTGTAGACCACCTGACTGACAGGCAGCAGCAGGAAGGTTATAACGCCAAGTATCAGCGGATCCGAGTCGTTGTCCATAACTATCTTCATTATGAACCACATTATAAAATATACCACCACACCGCCGTATATCGTTATGGCAAGCGCCATATTCGGGTCATTGTCGGGTATTTTGCTTATCGTTAATCCGAACACGGACACCAGTGCTTTGGAATAAAACGATGGGCGGAAAATATATATCACCGTTATCAGCAGGAAATATATCTCCTCACAAACGATAGACATGGTCATCAGGCGCCTGATAAGTGTACTTCTCTTCATAAAGCTTCACGTTCCTTTGTAAAAGATGATTTCTTCCCCCAAAAGACATTTGCCGTTACCCCATGTTAAAGTACAATAAGAAAACAGGGGCGTCAGGCGCCCCCATCTTCCAACGAAGCGAAAACTTCTCTGTATGCCCGCCCCTAAACACGAGACGGGTCAAAATTCATATATCAGCCGTTTACTGCTGCCTGAACTATGGTATTGAAGTCAGCAGCCTTCAGGGAAGCGCCGCCGATCAGACCGCCGTCAACGTTCTCCTTGGAAAGCAGTTCAGCAGCGTTGCCTGCGTTCATTGAACCGCCGTACTGGATAG
>CAMNMO010000141.1 GCA_946544695.1 uncultured Ruminococcus sp.
TGGGCACTCCCCCCGATGCGATCGATGCAGCTGAGGACAGAGAGCGTTTTGATGAACTGCTGGAGGACCTGCACATCAAGCGTCCCGAGGGCTTCACTGTAATGACCTGCGAGGAAGCGCTGGAGGTAGCAGAAAAAATAGGCTACCCCGTACTTATGAGACCTTCCTACGTACTGGGCGGACAGAACATGATAATCGCCTTCAACGAGGATGATATCAAGGAATACATGGCGATAATACTCGATCAGGGCATCGAGAACCCCGTGCTGATAGACAAGTACCTGATGGGCATTGAACTTGAGGTGGACGCTATCTGCGACGGTGAGGAGATACTCATTCCCGGTATCATGGAACATATCGAGAGAACAGGTATCCATTCGGGCGACTCGATAGCGGTGTACCCCGCATGGAACGTTTCCGACAGACTGATAGACAAGGTAGTGGATTGTTCAAAGAGACTGGCACTTTCCCTGAAAACAAAGGGTCTTGTTAACATACAGTACCTGATATACGAGGACGAACTGTATGTCATCGAGGTAAACCCCCGTTCTTCAAGGACAATACCCTACATCTCAAAGGTCACGGGCGTGCCTATGGTAGACCTGGCAACAAAGGCTATGCTGGGCGAAAAGCTGAGAGATATGGGCTACGGCGTGGGACTGCACCCCAACTCGCCCTATGTGGCAGTAAAGGTGCCTGTATTCAGCTTTGAAAAACTCATCGGCGTTGACAACCACCTGGGACCCGAGATGAAGTCCACAGGCGAAGTGCTGGCGGTTTCAAGTTCGCTGGAGGAGTCGCTGTACAAGGGACTGACCGCTGCGGGCTACAAGCTTGACCAGAAGGGCGGCGTGTTCATCACAGTACGTGATTCGGACAAGAAGGAGATACCCCAGACAGCCAAGCTGTTCTCAGACCTGGGATTCAAGATATATGCCACCGAAGGCACTGCAAGGGTGCTGCACGATCACGGCATCAAGGCTGAACCTGTAAAGAAGATACACGAGAGCGATGTCAACACCCTGACACTTATCGAAAGCGGTAAGATATCCTACGTTATCTCCACTTCTTCCAAGGGACGCATTCCTTCCCGTGATTCGGTAAAGATAAGAAGAAAGACAGTTGAGTGGAACATTCCCTGCCTGACTTCCATAGACACTGCAAACGCAATCGCAGCGTCCATCAGAAGCAAGTACAATGAATCCAACACAGAGATAGTCGATATAAACAACATGCGCCGTGAAAAGACCACACTGCACTTCACCAAGATGCACGGCTGCGGCAACGACTACGTTTACTTCAACTGCTTTGACCGCATGATAGACAACCCCGAAGGCTTTGCACTGAACCTGTCCGACAGACACTTCGGTATAGGCGGTGACGGCGTTATACTTGTATGCCGCTCAAAGGTAGCTGACGGCAGAATGAGAATGTTCAACCTCGACGGTTCGGAAGGAAAGATGTGCGGCAACGGCATACGCTGCGTTGCGAAGTTCATGAGGGATAACGGACTTGTTGACCGTGACCTCATGACCATCGAAACACTTTCGGGCATCATCAAGGTCAAACTCAGCAGACATTACGGCGAGGTCAACGGTGCGACCGTTGATATGGGCGCTGCCATACTCGAACCCGAAAAGATACCCTGCACACTGCCCGCCGATGAAAACGGCAGGATAGTCAACAGAGAGGTGGAGATAGCAGGCGAAAAGCACAACATCACCTGCGTATCTATGGGCAATCCCCACTGCATCGTATTCATGCAGAATATCGACGACATGGAGATAGAGAAGATAGGTCCCAAGTTTGAACATGACCCCATCTTCCCCGAAAGAGTAAACACCGAGTTCATCAAGGTCATCGACAGCCATACGCTGAAAATGCGTGTGTGGGAACGTGGTTCGGGCGAGACATTTGCCTGCGGCACAGGTGCATGCGCAGCTGTTGTGGCAGCAGTGCTGAACGGCTACTGCCCCATGAACGAGGAAGTAACGGTCATGCTGCGTGGCGGCAACCTGAAGATCCGCTACACCGAGGACACTGTATACATGACAGGCGAAGCTGTCACCGTGTTCGAGGGCGATATAAGAGTATAGCCTATATTTAACGATGATATTTTCTCACTTATCCCGACCGCTGAGTCAATTATCACAGGCTGTGCGGTCGGTCTGAGTGAAGATTTACAATATCGGGTCGTGTTTTCTTTGGACGTGCATGAGGTGGTAACTTATGGATAAAATGACTGCTGAATGGCTGGCAGCAGGACTGCTGCTGGCACTGCCTGGCATTGCGATGATAGCGTTGAATTACTACCTGATATATTCGGGCTACAAGGAAATGAAGCTTCCCGAAGAAGAACGTTCGCAGTACTCATCGGGGGCGCCGCTGCTGGGCGGTGTGCTTGTGGCACTGGGTATACTGGTAGCCCTGCGTGGAAAGCATATCTGGCTGACAGCCATACCCTTGCTGCTTGACCCCGGCGGGATATCGGGCATAGTATGGTCGGAGATATGCAGCAGGCGGGATCAGAAAAAAACAGACGATGATAAGTAAACCTTATATCAAAAACAAAACGCAGACGATACGTGTTCGTCTGCGTTTTTATTTATGGGGTCTTTCGGGGATAATATATCAGCTGCCGAAAAACAGCTTTGCTTTCCTGACGATATCGTCCTCGGAAAAGCCGAATTTCTCGAATATCTCGCCTGCATACACGTTTTTGTCGGGCAGCCCCCTGACCACCTTGTACCTGCGTTCGCCGTTTTCATCAACGGTAACTGTCAGGCTTTGTATGCGTGAATGCAGCAAGGGATCGCTGTTCAGTTCATCTGCACGAAGGGCTATGTCAGTAAGGTGGGTGGCAAAAATGCCCCTTACGCCCAGCATGCAGAACATCTTCACCAGCCTTGCAGCTATCTCCACACATTCCACGGGCGTGGTGGACTGTATCGACTCGTTCATCAGCAGCAGGCTATGGTTTGTTATCGTCTCGCTGATAGCCTTGAATTCCTTGATCTCGGTGGTGAACCTGCTGGTGTTTATGCCTGTTTCCTCCTCACGGGGGAAATGGGTGTACAGCGCATCGACCAGTGATATCTTACAGCTTTCGGCAGGCACATAGAAACCCGCCTGCGCCAGCACCTGACAGATACCCAAGCCCCGCACGAACGTGGTCTTGCCGCCGTTGTTTGCACCTGTCAGTATGAAGAACCTGCCGTCATCATCAAAGGTGATATCATTGGTGACGACCTGCTTTTTCTCTTTGGCACGCAGGTTGTATATTGAAGCCTCATGGTAATATATAAGGTCGAAAAGCCCTGTGATGTTAGCAGCCCTTTCCTCTTTCGGAAGTATCTCGGGGCGGCACATTTTAAGCCCCTTGCTTTCCACCGAATCTATCAGCGCAGCCGCACCGATGTAAAATTCCAGCTGATAGTTTATGCTGAAAATGTCCTTTACACCCAGCTTCTGGTATTCAGCCATGACCTTTGTCAGCTTTTTGACAAGCTTGCGTGTGAAGCTGTCAAGTTCCCTGAACAGCGTTTCGTCAACTGTGTTGACCAGCAGTTCATCAGCGCCTATCTCATCATCGTTGCGGTATTTCTTATGGAGAGAATCCACCGTTTTCTCGGGAAATTTTGCGCCACGGTAAAGTATGCGGTCAAGCAGTGAAGGCTTGAGTATGTACTTCTGTTCGGACATATCCACGATGCCTGCTGCCACAGGCACAAGGTTCTCATCTAAATTTATCGCCACCGTCACACTGCGGATATGATTTTTAAGGGCAGTTTCCAGTTCAGCGAGGTCCTTCTTCATGCGGCAGTAGTCTTCATCGGAATGGTTCTTCTCAAAATATCCGAACAGCTTGTGCACCCCCGCAGAACGTATCTCGTCCTTATGTTCGGTATAGAAACCATGCATAAGTTCAACGCAGTCCACATAAGCATTGAAAGCACGCATAGCATCGGAAAGTGCTGAGAATGAATCGGGTTCGGAAAGCTGATAGATGTTGCCCCTGTCATTCTCCACCATTATGTCAACTATCTTTTTTACCGTCGGCGCAAGGCGTGGTATGCGAATGAAATCTTCAAGGATATCCTGCCTGTAAGTGATTATCTCGGGTTCATCGCACATCTCTTCAAAAAGGCGTATCAGTTTCAGCTGGTTCTCCCGTGAGAACATGTCTGCCACCTTTTCAAGTTCAAGGTTTTTTATATAGTCCTTTGGCAGATCTTCCCTTGAAAAGCGCCGTTTTTTCATGCGTTCACGGGCTGCGTCATCGGGATAGAACAGGTCTGCCACACGACTCTGTTCTTCTATCTCATCATGCTTCATCATCATTCACCTTTCGTATATCTTGCGATACCGCAGTTTCCGCAGAGTGCACCTGCATTGAAAGTCCTGCATGAGGTGCACAGCCACGGCTTTGATGCGCCGCATTCAGTACAGAAGTTTGCCGTGTTATACTCACCGCATTTAAGGCACCGCCAGCATTTCGGTGAACCGCAGACGGAGCATGTATCGTCACTGTTCATCATTCCGCATCTGCATCTCCACATTCCCAGACTCTCGCCCATTTCCATTCTGCGATAGTCAGGTCTGCCTGAGTCGGTATGGCAGCCGCCCGACAGCATAGCGCTTAATCGTATGGGTGCAGGCGCAGCATCAGCACTGCCATCAGGCTTTGGTGCGCCGCATTCAGTACAGAAGTTCGCTGTGTTGTTCATACCGCACCCGCACTTCCATGTCTCGTCCATGCCCGTTTTACGCAGCGCAGGGTCATCACATTTTTCCAAACTTTCGGGCTGAGGGTCATTCATTTTTATCCACTCCTCCTCAGTCATGCCTGCAAGCATCCAGGGCGGTCCGTAGATGCACTGCACATCTTCATTGCGAACATCTCTTTTTGGTCCATTCTTTTTTCCGAACATTTTGGCACACCTCCTTGTTGTAATGATTTTAACACATCAGCCGACAATTGTCAATCGGCATTGATTTATATTAAACGTCATAAATTTTCTGACTTATCCCGACCACACAGCCAAGTATCGCAGGCAGTGCAGTCGGTCTAAGTGAAAATTTATATGTCGTTTACTATACAATTATTGTCTGTAAAGTCAGCAAGCTATACAATTGCAGCCGCATACATGCTTTCTTTTTAGGTACATAAAGAAAATGCCGTCAATAAGTTCAAAAATAAGTCATTGAATTAAAGGTGCATATATGATATAATTTTAACGATTTGGAACTGAGGTGACATGATTGTCAGATAAAAAGACTTTGATACCCATGCTGATATCTGCTGTGCTTACTGCACTAATGGTCGGTGCCGCAGAACTTACGGGTGAACGGGAACTTATCTTCCCTGAGATAACTGCCATCGCCATAGGCGCACTGGCAGCCCCCGTGCAGTCATGGAATGCAGACAGAAAACACATTTTCGCCCTGATGATGGCATCTGCCGTAACGGGCATGGCGGTGGTGCATTACATACCGCTGCCGACAGTACTGCGTATACCCATAGGGCTTGCAGCGGTCATGGCAATGATAACGGTATCGCACACGAACTTCCTGCCTGCCGTATCAGCCTGCGTGCTGCCGATAATGCTTGGTTCGTGCAGCCCCATGTACCTTGTATCTGTGGGACTGATGACAGGGCTGATACTTATATCGCAGCTTATCCTTGAAAAGACAGGTCTGCGTGCGCCGCACAGCTTCACCCCCGAAACGGTGAGTGCAGGCACCGTGCGCCTGCGTGCGATGCAGGCACTTGCGGCATCACTGCTTTGCGCAGTCCCCGTTATGCTGGGTGAACCCTTCTTCACCGCACCGCCGCTGATAGTTGCATTCTGCGAGTTCTCATCGCCGAACTCAAAGCTGTGGAAAAACATACAGCTTGCAGCGTTGATAATTTCACTGTCAGCATTCATGGGCTGTTCATCAAGGCTGCTGCTGTGCGAACTGCTCGGTCTGCCGATGGCACTTGCTGCGGGGCTTACCTGCATTGCGGTGCTTTCAGCAGTCAAGCGTTCAGACCTGTACTTCCCGCCCTGCGGCGCAGTGGCAGCACTTTCCTTCCTGATACCTGCGGACATACTGCTGCGCTACCCCTTTGAGATAACGGGCGGTTTTCTGGTGTTCGCACTGGTAACACTTATAGGATACAAAACTTATCCGGATCATGAAGCTGTGCTGCATCACAGCTGATATGATATATCCCGAAAGCCCATATAGCTTTCGGGATATTTTTTGCCATTATAACAAAAGTGTTCCCCAGGCATAAACTCAGGGAACACTGTTTTTTTATTCAACGAAGGACTTCATGCCCTGTTCACGGCGCCATTCAAGGAATTCCTCGTAGGTGCCCTGCCTGTCGATGCAGCCATCGGGAGTTATCTCGATGATACGGTTTGCCACCGTCTGTACTATCTCATGGTCGTGGCTTGCGAAGATAACAACGCCCTTGAAATCACGCAGTGCATTGTTGACTGCGGTGATACTTTCAAGATCGAGGTGGTTGGTGGGTCTGTCAAGCAGGATAACGTTTGAACCGAACAGCATCATTCTGCTGAACATGCACCTTACCTTCTCGCCGCCCGAAAGCACCTGAACAGGCTTGTATATCTCGTCACCCGAGAACAGCATACGTCCTAAGAAACCACGCAGGAAGGTATCTGTCACCTCAGAGGTGGAATAGGGGCGCAGCCAGTCAACTATGCTTTCGTCATGGCCGTTGAAGTATTCGGAATTGTCCACGGGGAAATAGGAACGTGAGGTGGAAACGCCCCACTTTATGGTACCCTCATCCGGTTCAACTTCCTCTGCAAGTATCTTGAACAGTGCGGTTATAGCCTGTTCACTCTCACCGATGAATGCCACCTTGTCGGTGCGGGAAAGAGTGAAGCTCACATTGTTGAGCAGCTTTACACCGTCAACAGTCTTTGAGATGCCGTTGACCTTCAGTATATCCTTGCCCAGTTCCCTGTCCATAGTAAATCCGATGAAGGGATACTTTCTGGAAGATGCGGGCATCTCCTCAACGGTAAGCTTATCAAGCAGCTTGCGCCTTGCGGTAGCCTGACGGGACTTGGATTTGTTTGCCGAGAAACGGTTGATGAACTCCTGGAGTTCCTTGATCTTTTCCTCTGCCTTCTTGTTCTGGT
>CAMNMO010000142.1 GCA_946544695.1 uncultured Ruminococcus sp.
AAAACCATTAATTGCAACTTTTACATTTGCCATTGTATTGTACCTCCTAGAAAAATTTCTGTATCTATTATACACCATTTCCGAATATATTTCAAGTCTTTTTACAAAAAAACTTTATATTTTTTCTAGCTTGGGTATGTCATAAACAGTATGCGGGCTTATTTTGCGGGCTGAAAGTCATTGTAAACATATTATTACCAAAATAATAATGACCGTCTTGCAGATCAAACACGAGCGGTCATTTTTGAAGGATATCATTTATAATAAGCAGCAGATGTTCAGCCTGCTTCGGGGACAGCTTTTCGGCAGCCTCTCTGAAACGGTCGCTTTGGGCGGGATCCCGGATATCGCAGCTGAAAAACTGCTGAGGTGTCAAGCCAAGATATTCGCAGATATAGAAAAAAACATCATTCTCCGTGAATATCCAAAAACTTCTATTGACTTTTCTCATACAAGGGTATATAATATAAGATGGATGTTTTTTGGCAAATAGGATCAGGAGGAATACCATGAGTTTATTCAGGAAGATATGTTCTGCTGTTATGGCAGGCATTATGGCAATGAGTTTTGTTATAGCTGTTTCGGCAGATGAGGTCACAGACAAGTATGTTACAGACCCTTCGTTCGTTACAGAAGATCACGATGAACCCACACTTTCGTTCGATATGACCGACTGGAAGGACTATATAGAACCTTACAATAATGCAGGCGTTACTTTCAGCATTGATAATGATAACCAAAACGCTTATCAGGGACAGTGTATAAGCATCACGGCGGTCTCTGAGGGTAAGGTAGATGACAACACACTTACCTATAACTGGGAATGCAGGGATAAGGACGGCAACACAATGTTCGAGGCTGAACCCGATCCCGAAAAGAAGTATGTAAGCATGGGAGTTAAGCTTAATGCTGAGAAATTCGGGCTGGAGAACTTCAACGGTGCCACGATAGCTTTCAAATACCGTATAGGCGAGGAATACTCCGGTCTGCTGATGGCAAACAGGATCTTCGCTGCACCCGCCGATGCTGACGGAAACCGTATAGAAAATGCAAAGATCTCCACATTTGAGGTCAACACCACCGATGCTAACAATGTTTCAGCTTATGCAAACGGTGTCATAAGCGTGGCAGACCTCACCGATGAGAACGCTGTTCCTGCAAAGCAGCTGATAATAATGATACCTGTTCATTCAAAGACTGACGGTGTTGAGGTCATGGCGATAGATAACCTGGAGATAACCCTGAGATCGGGTGCACAGATCAAGAATCTCGATGGTTACAACAAGACCGCAAAGACACATGAAGGCGCCATAGAGATCACATCAAAACAGAAGACCAACGAGGTCAAGCTGGACGGCAATGACGAGACCACCAGCAGCAAGGTCAAGTCGATAATAAGCGTTGTCGGCATAGTTGTGCTGGCAGTTGCAGTGGTCGTTGCTGTGGTATTCGCAGTGATAAAGGCAAAGAAGAGATTCTACTGATACACAAAGTCCTGCAGAGATGCGGGACTTTTTTTGTCAAACTGAGTTTTGGCTGCATAGTATGTTACTAACAAAAAAGAAAGGAAGCATACTATGAACGGTTTGATATGTACTGCCTGCGGAACAGGCTTTACATTTTTGATGACAGCACTTGGTGCCGCCGTGGTGCTGTTCATGCTGAACGATGATTTCAGCGAAAAAACCAGGCGGGCATTTCTTGGATTTGCGGCGGGCGTGATGATAGCAGCATCGGTGTGGAGTCTGCTGATACCTGCCATAGATGAAGCTGAAAAGCTTGGCAAGCGTGGCTGGATACCCGCAGCAGGCGGATTTGCGGCAGGGGTCCTGTTCCTGATGACGCTTGATAAGCTGCTGCCGTTTTTTCACCCCGAACCTGACCGTGCCGATGGGGTAAGCAAGGGACTCAGGCACACAGCCATGCTGGTGTTCGCCATAACGCTGCACAATATCCCCGAAGGCATGGCAGTGGGACTTGCATTTGCTGTGGCTGCAAATAACAGCGACCCCGCCATGTTCGCAGCGGCGGTGGCGCTGGCTGTGGGCATGGGCATACAGAATTTTCCTGAGGGCGCAGCCATATCCATACCGCTGCGCCAACACGGTATGGGAAGATTCAAGGCATTTCTCTGCGGCATGGCATCGGGTGTGGTGGAACCTGTCTTCGGTCTGCTGACAGTGCTTGTGGCAGGCACGGTCGAAGCAATACTTCCGTGGATGCTGGCATTTGCGGCAGGTGCGATGCTTTATGTGGTGGCTGATGAACTCATTCCCGAAGCACACCTTGAAAACTCCCGTGCAGGCACGCTGAGTATCATGATAGGCTTTATACTGATGATGACACTTGATGTGGCAATGTGATACAAAGCCCCCGAACGGCAAAGCGACCGTTCGGGGGCATATCTTTTATGAAAATATCTGTTCTTTACTTGTTGAGGAATTTCAGGTTCTTCCCGATAAGTTCGCATCTCTGCTTTACGCAGTCAACAGACCTCAGCGGGTCGGAGGGTGTATTGAAGGTGTAATCCACCAGCTTGTCAATGGTGGTGGAAGCCACATGTACTCTTGTATCGCTGGAAGCGTAGTAGATATATACCTCGCCATTTTCATTAACGACCGCACCGTTTGTGAAGCACACATTTGAAACATCGCCTACCCTTTCACGGCCGTGGGGTGCTATAAAAACGCCCGAAGGTGAAGCTATGAGTTTCTTGGGGTCATTGAGGTCGGTGGCAAACACATAGATGACATATCTCAGACCTGCGGCAGTGTTGCGTACGCCGTGTGCGATATGTATCCAGCCCTTTTCGGTCTTGATGGGCACAGCGCCTGCGCCGTTTTTGGATTCGGTGATGGTGTGATATACTCTTGGTGATACCACAACTTCCTCGGTGCAGATAACGGGGTCTGTGATATCCTCGCACAGACCGAAGCAAATTCCCCCGCCCGAACCTGTCTCGATGAAATCGTCCTGGGGTCTGGTATAGAAGGCATACTTGCCGTCAACGAATTCGGGGTGAAGCACCACATTTCTCTGCTGGGGCGATCTTGACTTCAGGTTTGGAAGTCTCTCCCATGTCTTTAAGTCCTTTGTTCTGACGATACCTGCCTGTGCAACAGCGGCAGAAAGGTCGTTTACCGACTTATCCTTGCTTTCGGAACAGAAAACGCCGTATATCCAGCCGTCCTCATGCTGAGTAAGTCTCATGTCATATACATTTGTTTCATCGGGTTCGGTATCGGGCAGCTGAACAGGATAGTCCCAGAAACGGAAGCCCTCAGTGGGCGACTCACTTTCCGCAACAGCGAAAAAGCTTTTTCTGTCATTGCCCTCGACCCTTGCGACCAGGTAATACTTACCATTCATGTAGACAGCACCCGAGTTCAGCACTGCATTGATGCCAAGTCTTTCCATAAAATAAGGATTGGTCTTGGGGTCAAAGTCATACTTCCAGATAAGCGGGGCATGTGCGGCAGTCAGCACAGGGTGTGCATATCTCTCATATATACCGTTATAGCTTCCCGCAACCTTGTTCGGGCGGGTTATCAAAGCCTCATAACGGGCATTTTCTCTTGCAAGATTTGTTTCAAAAACACTCATTTCAAGCACCTCATTTTCTGTAATTTTACCGTATGTGTCATAGTATAACTCAAATCAGAAAAAAATGCAAGGGCAGTTCAACCAAGCAATCGTTTACACCGCAAATTTTGTCAAATGCACAAAGGAGGGCTATTTTAAGCCCTCCTTAATTTGCTGTTTGCCTATACGTCTTTAAGTATACACCTGCATGTCACACGGCTGTATCCGCTCCAGGTACAGGTGAAAAGCGTCATGTCCCAGTCGGTCTTTGCACCTTCGAGCATTCGGCTGCCGTCCCAGCCACTGATAAGTTCGGTATAGCTTATCTCATAAGTATACCGCCTGCCGTTGAGGTCTGTAAAGATGACTTCATCGCCCGAGCGCAGTTCTTCAAGGCTGTCAAAGAAACCTGCGTAGTTATGAGAACATATAATGAGGTCACGATCTGCCCTTGTACCGCTGTACTGACAGGGCGCCACATTCATGTCATCATAGCTCCAGCCACGTATCACCGGGAATTCCTGCCCCAGTGCAGGCATGGTTATCAGACCTATATATTTCCTGCCGTCAATTTCGATAAACGGGTCTTCCTCATCATTCTTCTCATTGCTGTCGTTTTTTATCTCATCTCTGTCGAACACATCGAATGGGGAGCTTTCATCAGTATCCTCCTGAGGCTCATCGGGTATCTCAGCCGTAAGTTTCCCCAGCACCTGCTCCATAGATCTCCTGCTCTGCGCTTCATGATAGAAGTTATAAGCAACAAGGAGCAATGCCGCTGTTATCAGCATTGCCCCCAGAACTATCATTATGCGTCCGATAATGCTTTTTCTTGTCATTATTCACGCTATCCTTTTAGTTTTCTTTTTTTCTGCTGACTCTCACACCTGCCGCCATCAGCAGCAGCCCTGCGCCTGCCATTACGGGAACGGGCCACCACAGCGAACCTGTCTGCGGCAGTGTTGTATTTGTTGTTCCGCCGCCGTTGCCTGTACCTGTGCCCGTGCCTGACTTTGATGAACTGTCCTTGCTGTCAGCTGACTTTGAATCTGACTTTTCCGAATTCTCATCGGCAGTGGCAGAATCCTTATCATCGTCCTTTTCGGACTTTGAAGAACTGTCTTCTCCCGTGACCTGCTCGGGCTTTGAAGAATCATTATCGGGGGTCATGCTGCTGCCCTCGGAAGTAACCTGCTCTTTGCTGTCATCGTGAGTGTCACCGCTCTCATTATTGCTGCTGTCGGGCGGTGTCTTTTCATCTTCCGACTCATTACCCGAATCATCGCTTTCATCAGAAGGCTTCGAGCTTGTCTCGGAGGTACTCTCAGAGCTTTCATCTGTGCTGTCATCAGCATAGGTATTCTCTATCCTGAACACAGTTTCGGCTTCCTTATAAACAACTGTGCAGTCATCGGGAACGTTCTTTTCCTTAACATTCCATACCGCCTTGCTGTCGCCCTCCCAGAAATACTTCCAGTCGTTCTTTGCGCTCAGCTGTGCTGTTTCTTCAAGCTCATTGTCCTTATAGATCTCAACGCTTATGCTTTCGGGGATATCACGGTCATCTGCATTTATCCAGACCTTTTCAACACCGTATTCCGAGCTTTCGTCTTCGATATCCTCAGCTGAGAACTTAGCATTGATGTTTATAATGTCACCGCCGAGCTGAGCGTCAGTGAACTCACCAAGCATGGGAGATGGGATATACTTAGTATCGCCGTCGATAACGACCGAGCCTGTGATAAGGTACACGAATTTTCCCGCACCGCTCAGTACGGCACTTCCCTTTTCGTCAGACACAGCCTCACTCAAAGGCTTGATACCATCGACCTCAGCATAGGCAGCAAGCGTGCCCGCAGCATTGACTGCCTCAGAAGCAGTATCTATCTTATCGAGCGAAACAGGGTAATCAGAAAAGTCACCTGTGAGCACATACTTGCCGTCAGCAGCTTTTTCGCCGACAGCATACAGCTTCCAGCTGACGCCGCCGATGCCCTTATCCTGAATTTTACCCACGATACAGATATCTGTCTGCGCCGCATGAACGGGCAGTATGATACAGTTGAACATGCAGAGCATCATTGCAAAAACACATAAAAACGCACCGCTTATACGTAAACATGTAGATCGTTGTTTATTCATAATTATCAGCTCCTTGTCAAGTTGATCGCCGGTCAATGTTATATTATGTGAAAATAGACTAATTTATATTAAATAGTATATCAGTAATCGTTCGATTTGTCAATAACAATTTATTATAAAATATCACTTCGTTAACAGTATATTCACTTTTAGTGTTTCAAACGGCGTAAACATGGGATTTTTAATTGTTAAAAAAATCTATCAAAGTCCGCAAATTTGTAAATTTTTTATGAACGCAAAAAAGCTTTCCCCAAAAAGGGAAAGCTTTTGATAAGTCACTATGTCGCTTCATGATATCCAGGAAACATTAAGCCCGCCAAGAACATTGATGCCGTGTGTGTAGACCTGAAGGCTGTCGGTTGTATGGATATCTTCGGTATTCTCCGCACTGTCGGTGTTATCCGACGTTTCGGAAGGATCAATGAATCTGCTGATATCCTTAGCTGCGCTGACCGCCACGACCTCGTTGTCCTCATTGCGGCTGCGCTTCAGACGGCTTTCTGTCAGCGCTGCCGACGATGTTACCACACCTTCGGTCAGGCTTATCTCATAATCTATCTCCTTAAAGCCGAAATACTGTCCGCAGCCCGATATAACGACTGATGCGGTGCCCGCACCTATCGTATTGTAATACTTGACGTTGTAGTCAACATCTTTTTTCAGTTCGCAGCCGTCAAGGCAGACTTTCAGTTCAGGTTCTATCCTTTTGCCGCTGTATCTGTACACAGGTTCTATATCGGTCGTACAATCACTCATAGGCGCTTTGGTCTTGACATTCAGCAGTGACGAACTGCTTTCAGTCACGCCGTCATCAGTCTCCAGCAAGGTATCTACCCTGTATTCAAATCTGGTCTTGAACGGCAGGTCTTCATCGATATAGCTGGGTGTTGACACCACTGCAATTTCTTCAAACTCAGCATCTGTATCAGCTTGTCTGCGCTTTACGGAATAGCCGTCACAGCTGCCCTTACTCATCCACGAAAGCTGAACATGGTCACCGAACACCTCATCAGCGTTAAGTTCCTTTACAGGCAGCGAATAGACGTTGCCCGTCATATCAAAGCCTTCGTTATCGACCAGTGTATTCTCATCGACATAAGCTTTTGCGTCCTCAGCGGCTATGATGCCCGCTTTTGAACAGCTGCTTATATTATTGTCCTTGATGTTTATTTTGGTGCAGCCCTTGACATTTACGCCGTTTGCGCTGCCGCTTATGGTGTTGCCCATCAGGTCTGCGACTGCATCTCCTGCCGTCCTTATACCGTCAGATGCTGCGCTGTCGATGGTATTGTCATTTATCTTCAGTTCAGCGTTTTTATCGGCATATATGCCGCATGAAGCACTTCCCACGCAGCTGTTGCCCGTTATGATATTTCCACTGCCGCCTGTGACTGCTATGCCGTGCA
>CAMNMO010000143.1 GCA_946544695.1 uncultured Ruminococcus sp.
TCTTCCTCGAACTTCTTCATGAAAGCAACCAGCTTCTCAACGCCCTCGATAGGCATTGCATTGTAGATGGAAGCTCTCATACCGCCGACAGTTCTGTGACCCTTCAGGTTCTCGAAGCCTGCTGCCTTAGCCTCAGCTACGAACTTCTTGTCCAGATCCTCGTTGCCTGTTACGAAAGGTACGTTCATCAGCGATCTGTCCTTGGGAACAACTGTGCCCTTGAAGAGCTTGCTGCTGTCCAGGAAATCATACAGGATCTTAGCCTTCTTCTCGTTGTGAGCCTTCATGCCCTCAAGACCGCCCATCTTCTTGATCCACTTGAATACCTTGCCGCAGATGTAGATGCCGTAGCAGGGAGGAGTGTTGTACAGAGAATCATTGTCAGCCTGCAGCTTCCAGTTCATCATGGAAGGAGTCTGAGCAAATGCGGGGCCGTCAGCGATCAGGTCTTCTCTTACGATAACGATCTGTACGCCTGCGGGGCCTACGTTCTTCTGAACACCGCCGTATACGACGCCGTACTTGCTAACGTCGATAGGCTCGCTCAGGAAGCAGCTGGATACATCGGCTACCAGGATATGACCCTTTGTGTTAGGCAGAGTCTTGTACTTGGTACCGTAAATGGTGTTGTTCTCGCAGATATAAACATAGTCTGCATCTTCGGGAATGTCCAGATCGGAGCAGTCGGGGATATAGGAGAAGGTCTTGTCAGCAGAAGAAGCTACCTTTACTACCTCACCGAACTTTTCAGCCTCAGCAGCAGCCTTCTTAGCCCACTGACCTGTGATGATGTAAGCAGCCTTGCCGTTCTTCATCAGGTTCATGGGAACTTCTGCAAACTGCAGAGATGCGCCGCCCTGTCTGAATATTACCTTATAGTTGTCGGGTATGTTCATCAGATCTCTGAGATCCTTCTCAGCGTCCTTGATGATATCGTCATAAGCCTTGGATCTGTGAGACATCTCCATTACGCTCATGCCTGTGCCCTTGTAATCGAGCATTTCGTCAGCAGCTTCCTTGAGCACTTCCTCGGGAAGAACAGCAGGACCTGCGCTGAAATTATAAACTCTGCCCATTGTGATAACCTCCATTTGATATAATTAAATAAAATCAATACTATAATTATATTACTTTATGTCCCGATTGTCAAGACCCCGCCCATAAACATTCTATAAATTTTGGAAGGTGTTTTTTAGCGATTTTGAATAAAACAGACTTCGCTGATTCGTTTTAGAAGATCAAATCCATTTTCTTCGGACTGTCAGAGCCTGCTTTTGCAATTTTGGGAGCGCCGCATTGCAAGCTCTCCTGTAATTAACATTTGATATAAAAGTTGTACAAATTGTTTAAAGGAATAAAGGGGTAAAGCAGGTTATTCGGCGGGTGCGTTATTGACAATGTCGGGAAATGGTGGTACAATGTAATTTAAAGTGCTTTGGCATCAACTATTTTGACCCCGACTTTTATCGGGGTCTATAAAACATAAAAGCAAATAAATAAATCTATATAAAGAAGGTAAGTAAAATGAGAACTTTTTCAAAATCTCACAAGCTTGACAATGTCTGCTATGATATACGTGGTCCTGTTATGGACGAGGCAGACAGAATGATCGCTGCGGGCGAAAAGATACTGAAACTGAACATCGGCAACCCCGCCCCCTTTGCATTCGATGCGCCCCCCGAGATAATCAGGGCGATGACAGATAACCTGCACAACGCACAGGGCTATTCCACCTCAAAGGGCATAGTACAGGCTCGTGAAGCTATCCTTAAATATCATCACGGCAAGGGCGTCAATGTGGCTTCTGTCGATGATATATACACAGGCAACGGCGTAAGTGAGCTTATCACAATGGTAATGCAGGGTCTGCTGGACAACGGCGACGAAGTGCTGGTGCCCGCACCTGACTATCCCCTGTGGACAGCTTCCGTCACCCTTGCGGGCGGCACTGCTGTGCACTATATCTGTGATGAACAGTCTGACTGGTATCCCGATATCAAGGATATGGAATCCAAGATAACCGACAAGACCAAAGCACTGGTCATCATAAACCCCAACAACCCCACAGGCTCGGTATATCCCCGTGAGGTGCTGGAGCAGATAGTGAAGCTGGCAAGAGAGCACGAGCTCATCGTATTCTCCGATGAGATATATGACCGCCTGCTGATGGACGGTGTGGAGCATACCTCCATCGCTTCCATCGACCCCGACCTGTTCTGCATAACCTTCAACGGCATAAGCAAGTCGCACATGTCCGCAGGATTCCGTGCAGGCTGGATGGTCCTCAGCGGCAACAAGAGCAATATGGGCGGCTATATCGAAGGACTCAACATGCTTTCCTCGATGAGACTGTGCTCCAACGTTCAGGCACAGTATGTCATCCCCGCTGCACTGACAGGCACAGGCGCTCCCGATAAGGAGCTTATTCCCGGCGGACGCATATACGAGCAGAGAGAATGCATCTACACACTGCTCAACGATATCGACGGCATCACTGCTGTAAAGCCGAAAGCCGCTTTCTACATTTTCCCGAAGATAGATGCAAAGAAGTTCAACATCACCAGCGATGAACAGTTCGTGCTCGACCTGCTCAGGACAAAGAAGATACTGCTGGTAGCAGGCGGCGGTTTCCACTGGGAACAGCCCGACCACTTCAGGATAGTATACCTGCCCTGCATCGACCAGCTGAAACTGTCAATGGCAGAAATGAAGGACTTCCTTTCAACATACAGGCAGAACTGATCTCTGCACCGCTTGAACAAAAAACGACCGCCGCAGTACTATGGCTTTACTGCGGCGGTTTTTTATAAGAAGGTATGTGTCTAAACTATCTGTTGCACTTAGTTATGCCCCGCCGCCACGCACTTTATGAACTTGCATGTTCTTTAAGGCGGCGGACACGGTCAGTCCGACCGAGGACCGGCGGACACGGTCAGTACGACCGAAAAATATATAAGAAGGTATCTGTCAACAATGACTTATTTTGTTATGCTATCTCTTTCGGGACTCGCACTTGTCCTTAAAGAGCCTTGAATGCCTCGCTCAGATCTTCAATGATGTCATCGATATGCTCTGTACCGATGGACAGTCTGATGGTGTTGGACTTTATGCCCTGATCGAGCAGTTCTTCCTCATTGCACTCGGAATGTGTGGTGGAAGCGGGGTGGATAGCCAGCGACTTAACATCTGCCACGTTAGCCAGCAGGCTGAACAGCTGAAGATTGTCGATGAACTTCTGTGCTTCTGCCGCACCGCCCTTTATCTCAAAGGTGAATATCGAACCGCCGCCGTTTGGGAAATACTTCTTGTAAAGTTCCTGCTGAACAGGGTCAGCCGAGACGGAGGGGTGGTTCACCTTTTCGACCTGAGGCTGGTCTTTCAGGAACTGTACTACCTTCAGCGCATTCTCAACATGGCGCTCAACTCTCAGCGACAGTGTTTCGAGTCCCTGCAGGAATATGAATGCGTGTACGGGTGACAGCGTGGAACCTGTGTCTCTCAGCAGTATAGCTCTTATGTAAGTAACATAAGCTGCTGCGCCAACTGCCTTTGTGAAGCTTACGCCGTGATAGCTGACATTCGGTTCAAACAGCCAGGGGTGCTTGTTTGCGCCCTCCCAGTCGAACTTTCCGCTGTCAACTATAACACCGCCTATGGTAGTGCCGTGACCGCCGATGAACTTGGTAGCCGAATGCACCACGATGTCTGCGCCGTACTCGATAGGTCTTACCAGATATGGGGTAGCAAAGGTGTTGTCAACAATCAGGGGTATCTTGTGGGCGTGTGCGATATCTGCTATCTTCTGTATATCAACTACCTCAGAGTTGGGATTGCCCAGCGTCTCTATCTCGATAGCCTTTGTGTTGTCCTGAATAGCTGCTTCTATGGCTGCATAGTCAAAGGGGTCAACAAAGGTGGTATCTATGCCGTAAGCAGGCAGTGTGTGCTTGAGCAGGTTGTATGTGCCGCCGTAGATGTTCTTGGCAGCAACGATGTGATCGCCTGCGTGTGCAACGCCCTGTATAGCATAGGTCAGTGCAGCTGCACCCGAAGAAACTGCCAGCGCTGCAACACCGCCTTCAAGGGACGCTATCCTCTCCTCAAAAATGCCCTGTGTGGGGTTTGTCAGTCTGCCGTAGATGTTTCCTGCGTCCCTCAGACCAAAGCGGTCAGCTGCATGCTCTGAATTATGGAAAACATAGCTTGATGTCAGGTAGATGGGCACTGCCCTTGCATCGGTGACGGGGTCGGGGTTCTCCTGACCTACGTGAAGCTGTCTGGTCTCAAATCTCAGGTTTCTTTCATTTATATTGCTCATTGTAAATTCCTCTTTTCGTAATCATCATAATGTCCGCCGTCGGCGTATCTATAGCAATCCGCCTTAAAATTCAGACAAAATCCAGTCACAAAACCCATAAATCCAAGCTTTTGCAACTGGATTTTGTGAATTTAAAAAGTTGGATTGCTATATAAACTCACGGCTGCCGCTTTTTCAGACTTTAGTCAGCCGCATCACATTTCCATGTATCGTTCGGTTCACTCCCGCCCGCACATTCGCAGGGGGGGCGATACTTTTATCTTTCGGTTCACAGACCTCATCTTTACCGCCCGCTTTCTTATCTTAGTTTTCCTAGCAATTAACTAGGTTTCTTGCGATGGTCTAATGATATCATATTTTTCCTATTATGTCAATAGGTTTTCGGGAAATTTCTCATCTTTGTAAAATCTAGCCTATTTAACTTGTGAAATTTTGCACGTTCATCGTCAGTTTTTACAACAGCGATCATCGTCTTGCGAATAAACCTGCCGTTTGAATTTTATTTGCAGCAAATTTCCCGCCCCATTCGTTTACATTATGAAAGCCGTGAAAGGAAGTGATAAAATGCGGCAGGGTATAGTTTCACACTATACCCTGCCATATTTTTTATGTACTTGACTATATTTTAAAAATGTGCTATAATTCATATCAATTTGCGGGGTATTCACCCATTAAAAATCGAGAGGAAGAATATATATGAGGACCAACGAGCTTTTCAAGCAGAAGACCACACTGTCATTTGAGGTTTTCCCGCCAAAAAGCGATACACCGATAGATAGCATCTATTCCACCATAGACGGTCTTGCACCGCTGAAGCCTGATTTCATCAGCGTGACCTACGGCGCAGGCGGCAACGGCAGCAACGCTACCATCGGCATCTGCGAGATGATAAAGGAAAAATACGGCATTGAGCCTGTGGCTCACCTTGCCTGCATAAACCTGACCAGAGAGAAGGTACTGTTCGAGCTGGCACAGATGCGTGCTGCGGGCATCGAGAATATCCTTGCGCTGCGTGGCGATATAAACCCGAATATCCCGCCCCACGAGGATTTCAGGTATGCTGCCGAACTCATCGAGCTGATAAAGCAGAACGGCGATTTCAATATTCTCGGCGCATGCTACCCTGAGGGTCACCCCGAAGCACCCAACATGGTGGAGGATATAAAGCACCTTAAAGAAAAGGTGGACGCAGGCTGCACACAGCTGATATCACAGCTGTTTTTTGACAACGAGGACTTCTACGCATTCCGTGAAAAAGCAGCCATCGCAGGCATTGATGTGCCCATCGAGGCAGGTATAATGCCCGTGACCAATCCCAAGACCATCGCACGCATGGCAACACTCTGCCACGCAAGGCTGCCCAAAAAGTTCCTGACCATCATGTCCAAATACGAGAATGACCCCATCGCCATGAGGGACGCAGGCATTGCCTACGCTGTTTCGCAGATAGTAGACCTCATTGCCAATGACGTTGACGGCATACACCTCTACACCATGAACAACCCCTACATAGCCACCAAGATATGTGAGGCTGTACAATCGCTGTTCAACTGATCGTGATATCGTTGTGCTGACGTTATTTGACCGCTTATTGCGGCATTTCAGCATGATGACCGTACAACATGATAAAAACTGCCCGCAAGTGCAAAGCTGCACCTGCGGGCTTTTTGCCGTTATATCCGAACTCGCTATTCAAACGCCCTGAAACAGCCTGTTCTGCGCAGTGATATCACCTCATCGGCGCCAACTATCACATGGTCTATCAGGCGGACCCCGCCGCCAAGCATGTTTATCACCTGTCTGGTCAGCATAAGATCTTCCTCAGACGGTTCAGCCGAACCGTAGGGGTGATTGTGGGAAAGTAGCAACGTGGCTGAACTGTTCACCGCCAGAAAATCTGTCAGCACAGTTTTATCAAAGGTGACCCTGTCGGATATCCCCACCGAAAGCACCTTGCAGGCGGTTATCCTGCCCGCACCGCTTATGCTGAATGCGCAAAGCCGCTCAACGCTGTCGCCGCAGAAGAAGTTTTTCAGATATGCGCTCAGGCTGGCAAAATCATCCGCCTGCACCATCAGGAAACTCTCCTTCTCGGCACGGCGGAAAACATGTCCCAGGAAAGCCAGCTGTTCAGCGCACTTTACACCCACGCCTTCCACACGGCAAAGGGCACCCACATCAGCCGAGAGGACTTCCCTCAGATTTCCGAACTCCCCCAGCAGGCGGTGGGCTGTCTCATTTGTGTTCACCCTCGGAAGTATGTTGAAAAGCAGCATTTCCAGCACCTCATGTTCGGCAAAGCTGTCAAGCCCGTTCTCTGTGCGGAACCTTGCCCTCATTCGTTCACGGTGTCCGCTGTGCATATCGCCGTTGCCCATTCATTTCTCCCCCTTTCACCGACACTCGCATGCAAATAAATGTCATTATACAGCAAAGCCCCGCCTTTGCAGACGGGGCATAAAATGATCGTCAATCTACTGTTTCGAGACCTTCAGCCTTGAATGCCTGTCTCAGATCGTTTATCAGGTCGTTCTTGTCCTCTATGCCTATGGCAACACGGTAGAATCCGCCGTGGAACTCCTCGGGATACAGATACATCCTCTCATCGTCTTCACCCAGGAAAACGATCAGGCTGGCTGTATTGCCCAGCGATACCGCAGAGGTGAATATCTGAAGATGTGTCACCACCCTGTTGAACAGGTCGTGCTCGCCCTTCAGACCAAAGCTCAGCACACCGCCGAAGC
>CAMNMO010000144.1 GCA_946544695.1 uncultured Ruminococcus sp.
AGGAGAAGGGCTGCATCTATCTGTTTGAAGCAAGCGTCGGCGGCGGCATACCGATAATCAGACCGCTCTACAAGTGCCTGGCAGGTAACGAGATACAGCAGATCTCGGGCATACTCAACGGCACCACAAACTTCATACTTTCCAAGATGATAAAGGATCAGATGAGCTTTGAGGACGCACTCAAGCTGGCTCAGCAGCTGGGCTATGCAGAGGCTGACCCCACCGCAGACGTTGAAGGCGAAGATGCATGCCGCAAGATCTGCATACTGGGCTCACTGGTATACGGCAAGCATATTTACCCCGAAATGGTACACAAGTCGGGCATCACACGCATCACACTGGACGATGTTGAGTATGCTGACAACGCAGGCTATGTCATCAAGCTGATAGCTTCCGCAAAGAGACTTGACGACGGCAGTCTCAGCGCTATCGTTTGCCCCAGACTGGTGCCTAAGGGCAACATGCTGGCAAGCGTTGACGATGTTTACAACGCTGTCAGCGTAACAGGCGACGGCGTGGGCGATGTTCTGTTCTACGGACAGGGCGCAGGCAAGCTGCCCACAGCTTCCGCAGTTGTAGGCGATATCATCGACTGCCTGAGACATCAGGGCAGATCGCTGGGCATACACTGGGAGGAGTCCAAGAAGGACGAAAAGTTCGTTGTAAGGTACAAGGACACAAACTGCTCCATGTATGTCAGACTGAAGGGTGCAGATGTTCAGGCGCTGAAGCCTTCCATCTCCGAGATGTTCGGCAAGCTGATGTACATCGAGCGTGCTAACCGCCCCGATGATGAACTGGCATTCATCACACCCAACATGGTAGAGAGCGACATCGACGCAAACCTGACCATTCTCTCACACTCGGCAGAGATAGCAAGCAAGATCAGAATGTTCTGATAATAATTAAAGCCGCAGGACCCGGTGTTCTGCGGCTTTTTTACTGCCTGTCTTTATACGGACTGTTTGTCTTTCTTATTTTCGGGCTTTTTCTTGTCACGCATTATATAGACCAGCCACCCCTTAAATAACAGCATGACCGCCCCGAAAGCCGTCGGCAAGATGCCGACTATTATCAGGTCTGCGGAAGTTCCCTCGACATAGTAGTCGTGACCGTCGGGGTCGTAATATACCGTTGCACTATCGCCCTTTTTAAAGCCACTGCTTTCGAGATATATGTCATGTACAGGGCATTTGCTGTCATTTACCTCTATATAAACGTGATATGTGCTGATATATTCTGTCCAGCCCCTTCTTGTACGGTGTATTCTCCCGGACGTTTTTACATCGGTCACATAGCCCTCGGCTCGGGCTGTACATTTTTTTCTGAGTTCATATTCCTTTTTCAGATAGTTTATGCCGACTCCCGCAAGCACAAGGTCAAAGATCACCAAAACCGCAAGAATGATCCTGCCTGCCAGCTTCGCTCTCTTTTTTTGCTTAGCTTCCAGTTCGTGCCTCTGAGCTTCCTGCCTCTGCCTTTCTTTTTTCTTTCTTCTGTTCGCCATTTTTACACCCCGCATTTTATGAGTTTAGTATATCACCGCAGAATGAGGTTGTCAAGTATATGCATCAATGCTGTCCTTCCCCTGTTTACAGCGGGGAAAGGTCATATCGACCCGATATCTGCTCGTTATAAAGGCTGTTCGGGGCGATGTGCCAAAGGGATAAGGATATTATGTATTGACAGCGCAGTCTGTTCATGATATAATGATAAATGACATTATCCGCCGTATCGGATAAGCGGTGATGTCACATAAATTTTAAGGAGTGCATTGTTTGTATAACTTTGGTAAAACGGAGATAGCAGACTGATCGGAAGGTCAGCCATACTTTCCCGGACCTTCCGATCCTGTATCAGATACGAAACAACATATATATCGGGAGGATACAAATGAATAACTATATCATACGTTCTGAAAAAACAAGCGACCACAGAAACACCGAAGACCTCGTCCGTGAGGCTTTCTGGAATGTCTACCGCCCCGGGTGCAGCGAACATTACGTTCTGCATGTACTGAGAGACGACCCCGCATTCGTGAAAGAACTGAACTTTGTGATGGAACAGCATGGCAGGCTTATCGGACAGAACATCTTTGTCAGGACCGTTATAAATGCCGATGACGGCAGGGATATCGAGGTGCTGACGATGGGACCTATATGCATAAGCCCCGAACTTCAGCACAAGGGTCTGGGCAGGGCACTGCTGGACTATTCTGTGAAAAAAGCCCGTGAAATGGGCTTCGGCGCAGTTCTGTTCGAGGGGAACATAAACTTCTATGGCAAGTGCGGATTTGACTACGCCCGGAAATTCGGCATACGCTACCTCGACCTGCCCGACGGCGCAGACCAGTCATTCTTTCTCTGCAAGGAACTGGAAGAAGGCTTTCTTGACGGCGTGACAGGTGTTTATCGGACACCACAGGGCTACTATGTGCCCGACGAGGAAGTCGAGGAGTTCGACAAAAGCTTTCCGCCTAAACAAAAGCTGAAACTGCCCGGACAGATATTCGGATAAAACACAGCCCGAGGGTGTGCATGCACCTTCGGGCTTTTTGCACACAGCATGCATAATTGACAGCATTCAAAAATCGTGGTATAATCAAACTCAGGGCAACTTTGCACGAAAGGACGATATGATGGAATATACCGACTTTACATTTGAATCGCTGGGCGACGGCATAGAGATATGCATTTCAGACGAACACCGCTTCGGTACTGACGCTTTCCTGCTGGCGGATTTTGCGCAGGCAAGGCGCAAGGATATCTGTGCTGACTTCTGCACGGGCAGCGGCATCATCGCCATGCTGTTATACAAAAATTATAGACCCAGGCTGACCTACGCACTGGAGATACAGGAGAAGGCTCACGAACAGCTGAAAGTCTCCCTCAAAAAGTCAAAGATAGACAGCATCGTCCCCGTACTCGGTGACCTGAAAGACTGGCGGGCAGAAAAAGAACTTGACCTGATAACCTGCAACCCGCCCTACAAGATAAACAACACAGGCGAGAAAAATGACAGCGAGGCAGTTTCCATAGCAAGACATGAAATGATGTGCACCGTCGATGATGTTTGCGCTGCGGCTAAGCGCAGCCTGAAATTCGGCGGGCGGCTGTGCCTTTGCAACCGCCCCGAACGTCTTTGTGACATAATGACAGCAATGCGTTCAAACGGCATCGAACCGAAACGGCTGCGCACTGTTCACAAGAACCCCGAATGTCCCCCGTGGCTGATACTGGTGGAGGGACGCAAGGGCGGCAGGAATTTTTTGCAGATAGAAAAGCCGCTGTACGTGCGTTCGGCTGACGGCGGGCTTTCTGCGGAGATGAACAGGATATATCACCTTGACGAAACGGGTGAACGGAATGGCTGATATAAGAAAAGCCGACAGCAGCGTTTACGGCAGCTTTTCGGCGTTTGCAGAAGCCGTCCCCTTCGGGCGGGTATATCCGCTTTCCATGACAGATGGCAGGCAGTCGGGCGACATTTACACCGACGGCAGGGCTGTGCTTTTTTGGCATCACTGCGGTTTCGGCTGTATCTCGGACGATGCGGACAGCGCTTTTATCGACGGCGTATACCGCCTGATGAAAAACGGCGGCAGACGGCTGGTCATATTTGCTGACAAAAAGCTGAAGGAACAGTTTAGCTGCTTTGAGGATATAACGGCTGAACGCAGGCTTTTCTTTGAGTTTCCCGATAACGCTCCCGCACCCGCATATAAGCTGTCCGACGGTTTTGATATGTCCGTTTTGGACAACAGGCTGATACCTCAGCTGACAGGGCGGATAGTGCCCGCTTTCTCATGGGAGGACGACAGGCAGTTCCTGAAAAACGGATACGGCTGCTGTGTCACTTGCGACGGCAAGCCCTGTGCGTGGGCATTTTCGGCAGCTGTGGGCGGCGATGACGTTGATATCGGCGTGGAGACAGCCCCCGAATTTCAGCGCAGGGGTCTGGCATACTGTGCGGCAGCTGATATGACAGACCGCATATTAAAGCAGGGCAAAAAGCCTGTATGGGCGTGTCACGAGGGCAACAGGGCTTCTGCGGGACTGGCTGAAAAGCTGGGATTTGTAAAAACAGGCGAATGCTTTGTTTTATATCGATAGTGGATAAGGAGTAACGGATGACATACAGTATAAGAAAATTAAGACCCGAGGAATACGGGCTTCTTGAGGACTTTTTATACAACGCCATATTTATCCCCGAGGGCACACCGCTGCCGCCGAGGGAGATAGTGAAACGACCCGAATTGCAGCTTTATATCAAGGATTTCGGCAGCGGCAGGGCTGACTTTGCACTGTGCGCCGAGACCGACGGGAAAGTCGTGGGGGCTGCATGGGTGCGCATAATGGACGACTACGGTCACATCGACGACGATACGCCGTCCTTTGCCATATCGCTGTACAAGGAATACAGGGGGCAGGGCATGGGCACAGCACTAATGCGTTCAATGCTGGGTGAGCTGAAAAATGCGGGCTTTACGCAGGCATCACTGGCGGTGCAGAAGCAGAATTACGCTGTTAAGATGTATAAAAAAGTCGGCTTTGAAACAGTGGACGAAAATGATGAGGAATTCATCATGCTGTGTAAACTGTAAATATCTGATATAGGAGAATCCAACATGAAAATACTGGGAATAGAGAGCAGCTGCGACGAAACAGCCATATCCGTCACCGAGGACGGCAGAAAGGTGCTTTCAAACATAGTTGCATCACAGATAGATGAACACAGGCTGTACGGCGGTGTAGTGCCCGAGATAGCTTCACGCAGACACGCTGAGAACATCTCATGGGTCGCAAAAGCTGCCCTTGAAGAAGCAGGCTGCACTATGGACGACATAGATGCAGTGGCTGTGACCTATGCCCCCGGACTCATCGGCGCACTGCTGGTGGGCGTAAGCTTTGCAAAGGGTCTCGCCATGAGCGCTAAAAAGCCCCTTGTGCCCGTGCACCATATTGCAGGTCATATAGCTTCAAACTATATCTCACACCCCGACCTTGAACCGCCCTACCTATGC
The DNA here is from genome assembly GCA_946544695.1 of uncultured Ruminococcus sp. Classification (GTDB taxonomy): domain Bacteria; phylum Bacillota; class Clostridia; order Oscillospirales; family Ruminococcaceae; genus Hominimerdicola. Next base: position 5,024 of record CAMNMO010000144.1, read on the forward strand.
CTTGTGGCTTCGGGCGGGCATTCGCACATAGTTGAGGTCAAGGACTACACCCACTACCATGTTGTGGGACGCACCCGTGATGATGCGGCAGGCGAATGCTTCGACAAGGTGGCAAGGACACTGGGCTATGAGTACCCCGGCGGAAAGTTCATAGATGCCGCAGCAAAGCTGGGCGACCCGAAAGCCTATACTCTCCCCAAGCCACGCATCACGGGCAGTGAGTACGATCTCAGCTTTTCGGGACTTAAAACAGCGGTCATCAATCTGGTGCACAACGCCGAACAGAAGGGCGAGAAGATAGACCGTGAGGGCATGGCGGCTTCATTCCAGGCAACAGTCGCAAGGACGCTGGTGGACAAGACCATGCTTGCAGCTGAAAACCTGGGCTACAAGACCATAGGTCTGGCAGGCGGAGTTTCTGCAAATTCAGGCGTAAGGGCGCTGCTGGAAAAAGAGTGCGCCAAGCGTGGATACAAGGTATACATGCCCGAACTGAAATACTGCGGCGACAACGGCGCCATGATATCCTGTCAGGGCTATTATGACTTTCTGGCAGGCAAGCGGGCAGACGAAAGTCTCAACGGCATTGCGACACTTTCGCTCGATGCCATATCCGAATAGCATACCTGCGTGATATGCAACGGTGTCAATAAAGAGGTGATAACACAGTGGAATACAACGAAGAAAAGCTTCCCGAGGAAACAGCAGCACCCGAAGCTGCGTTGACTGAGGAAACAGAGAAGAAGGAACTCTTCACCATGCCCGAAGGTTCGGTGGAGGAAGATGAGATAGTTGACCGTGATTTCTGGAAAGGTCTTACACTGCCCGAGGTCTATGAAAAGCCACGCAGACAAGGCACCGCCAAACGTGTTGTACTCAACATCGTCATGGCGGCGGCATTCATAAGCGTGGGCTTCGGCATAGCATGCGTCACTGCAAGGGGGCGTGGGGTGGTATCAAATCTGGTCACGGGCGGCAAGCACATGACCTTTGACCTTAAAGTTGACGACCGCCCCGAGACCGATGACGAACGCCGTGACGAGGACGGCAGATATACCGCAGAGGGCATTGCAGCTGTATGCGGACCGTCGGTGGTGTCGCTGGATATATTCACCGAACAGTCCGAACTGGTGCCCACAGGCAAGGGCAGCGGTATAATCGTCAGCACCGACGGCTACATAGTATCCAATGCACATGTGGTGGACAAGGCAACTAACGGCATAAAGGTGGTGCTGAATGACGAACGTGAGTACGCCGCCACCGTGATAGGTTCCGACCCGAGGACTGATATCGCAGTGATAAAGATACCCGCTGTCGATCTTCAGCCTGCTGAATTCGGCAACTCCGATCAGGTAAGGCTGGGCGAGGAGGTCGTATGCATAGGCACCCCCGCAGGCTACCGCCACTCCATCTCAAAGGGCGTAGTATCGGGCATCGACAGAAAGGTGCTGCCCGAAAGTTCGGCTATGGCTGTCAACTGCCTTCAGGTAGATGCGGCGATAAACCCAGGCAACTCAGGCGGCGCAATGTTCAACATGTGGGGTCAGGTAATAGGCATAACCTCATCAAAGCTGGCGTCGATAGACTATGAAGGCATAGGCTTTGCCATAACCACCAACGAAGCCAAGACGGTCATCGAGGACCTGATGGAATACGGATTTGTGCAGGGCAAGGCACGCATGGGCATTACCTATATACCCATTTCGCAAGCCACCGCCGAGATAACCGGTTCCCGTGCAGGCATGAACGTGCAAAGCATAGCAAGTGACTGTGATGCGGCAAACAGCGGCCTTATGGCAGGCGACCTGATAACCGAGATAGACGGTGTCAAGGTGGAAGATATAGAAGATGTCACAGCTTTTGTGCAGTCCTATGAACCGGGCGACGAAATAACAGTACATGTTTTCCGCAAGGTCGGTGACAGCGAAGAAGAAATGGATTTCACATTCAAGCTGATGAACGACAGAGGTACACTGGTAGAAACAGACAAAGACGAATAAGCACAGATAAGCCCCGCAGACA
>CAMNMO010000145.1 GCA_946544695.1 uncultured Ruminococcus sp.
GGTATCTCTTTAGATGAACTTGTGCTTGATAAAGCCCCTGAGACCGTTCAGGCAGCACCGCCGCCTGTGAGATCCGAGTTTTATTCTGATATCAAGGAACATATCTTGACGGATAAAAACAAGAAAAAGGCGAAAAAGGGCTTGAAGATAGCGGCTGTCGTCGGTGTGGCAGTTCTTCTGATAGATATGCTGTCTCTGCTATTGTATGTCATCATAAACGGCGGATTTCCCAAATAACAAAAAAATGCTGTAAAGGCTTTCGTCTTTACAGCATTTTTTTATTTATACAGGGTGTACCTTGTTGGCAGCATCGGAATGTTCGCCGTCAACGCCGTACTTCTTGTCACGCCTCTTCTTAAAGAAGTTGGGAGCGACCTTCGGGAACATAGCGTAAGTCAGAACATCTTCTTCCTGTTCTGTCCACTCAGCGCATTCCTTCTTCATTGTCTCAAACTCAGGCTGCAGCAGATCTGCGGGGCGGCAGTCGATAGGTTCTTCGCTGCCCAGTATCTTCTTGCGGAACTCGGGGTCGATATCCACAGGAGTCTTGCCGTATTCGCCCTTTACCAGACCCTTGAACTCCTTGGTGACGGTCTTGTATCTCTCGCCCATGATAACGTTGAATACAGCCTGTGTACCAACGATCTGGGAGGTAGGTGTTACCAGAGGAGGGAATCCCGAATCCTTGCGGACCTTGGGAACTTCCTTGAGAACGTCCTCAAGCTGGTCTGCTTTGCCTGCCTGTTTCAGCTGGCTGAGCAGATTTGAGAGCATTCCGCCGGGGACCTGATAAAGCAGTGCATTTGTGTTGGTAGCCAGCATGGAAGGATCCAGCAGCCCATTGTCGATGTACTTCTTTCTCAGACCCATGAAGTAATCTCTTACCTCGTTGAGCTTTACAAGGTCAAGACCTGTGTCATATTCAGTGCCCTGGAATGTTGCAACTATCGACTCGGTAGGTGCGTGTGAAGTACCCAGTGCCAGAGGAGACATTGCAGTATCTACCGCATCAACGCCTGCCTCAACAGCCTTCATTATGCACATGCAAGCCAGACCCGAGGTGTAGTGTGTGTGCAGCTGAACGGGGATATCAACAACAGACTTGATATCTCTTACCAGTGATTCAGCCTCATAAGGTGTCAGCAGTGCAGCCATATCCTTTATGCAGATAGAGTCAGCGCCTGCTTCCTGTATGCGCTTAGCATAGTCCATATAATACTCGTGGGTGAATACCTCGCCCAGAGTATATGAGATAGCCACCTGTGCGTGACCCTTCTCCTTATTTGCAGCCTTGATAGCTGTCTGGAGATTTCTGATATCGTTGAGCGCATCGAATATCCTGATGATGTCGATGCCGTTAGCGATGGATTTCTGTACGAAATACTCTACCAGGTCATCAGCGTAATGACGGTAGCCCAGCATATTCTGTCCTCTGAACAGCATTTGAAGCTTGGTGTTGGGCATTTCTTTTCTGAGTATCCTCAGTCTCTCCCAGGGATCCTCATTCAGGAATCTGATGCATGAGTCGAATGTAGCACCGCCCCAGCATTCAGCAGAATAGAAGCCGATCTTATCCATAGTTGAGAGGATAGGCCTCATTTCGTCCATAGACATTCTCGTAGCCAGCAGAGACTGATGGGCGTCACGGAGAACTGTCTCGGTAATTTTAAGCTTAGCCATTTTCTATCGTTCCTTTCAGTATTGATAAGTGCTTATTAGCCGATAACTGCCAGAACTGCACCTGTGTCTACCTGTGAGCCCTTTGTTGCGGTTATGCTCAGCACCTTGCCTGCAACGGGAGCGTTGATGTCGTTCTCCATCTTCATAGCTTCAAGAACAACAATAGCCTGACCTGCGGTAACAGTGTCGCCCACAGCCACCTTAACGTCCAGAACAGTGCCGGGCATGGGGGCAGTTACCTTTGTGCCTTCAACTGCGGCAGCGGGAGCAGCAGGTGCAGGAGCAGCAGCGGGTGCTGCAGCAGGAGCGGGAGCAGCAGCTACGGGAGCAGCGGCATCAGCGCCTACCTCCTCAACAGCTACATCATAAGCCTTACCGTTAACAGTGATATTATATCTTTTCATGATCTTACCGTCCTTTACAATTAATTACTAATTAAAGCTGAATGTTGCTGTGCTTCTTGGGCAGTCTGGAGATCCTCTTGCCCGACATCATAGCCAGCGCATCGCAAACAGCAGTTCTCAGCTGTGCTGCATTTACGATACCGTCCACCAGACCGTTTACAGCTGCGTTAGCTGCACTTGCCTGTGTATTTGCGAACTCGTCTGCCAGAGCCTTTCTGTCAGCAGCCAGGTCAGCAGTGCCTGCCAGCTTGTCATGCTCCATGAACTCAACAGCAGTTACAGGGTCCAGTGCTGAGATAACAGCCTCAGGCAGTGCGTAAGCCACATCTGCATTAGCACCCTTGCCTGCCAGTGCTATGTAAGCTGCGCCGTAAGCCTTGCCTGTTACAACGGATATCTTAGCGGTGGTAGCCTCAGCGTAAGCGTGAGCCAGCTTGCTCATGCTCTTTACAGCACCTGCTGCTTCTGTTTCATCGCTGCCTGCAAAACCTTCGGTATCAACAAAGGTCACAACAGGTATAGCGAAAGCATCGCATGTACGTACAAATCTTGCCAGCTTAGCGCAGTCATCTGCGGTCAGCTTATCCTTTGTCTTGTTAGTGGCAGCCACGCCCACGGTCTCACCGTTGACAGTTGCCAGTGCGGTGTAAGCGGCACCGCCGAAGCCCTCGCTCAGCTCGATAACGCTGTTTGCATCGAACACAGCTTTGGTCAGGCTCTCTATATCATTGCCCGCAGCGCCTGCGGGTTCTTCGTACTCATATACGGGAACAGGTGAGAGGTTGTTCTGAGGGAGCTTGAGCATGATCTCTCTTGCCTTCTCGACAGCAGCCTTGTCATCGTCACATACAACGCTTACAGTACCGTTGGCAGCAGCATTCTCGGCAGAACCCTTGCTTGCGGCGTTGGGTGCAGCATACAGGCTGGCATCCTTTGCCATTACCACGAAATCAGCAGCCTCAGCCAGCAGTGCGGCAGTACCCGAGCAAACACCTGCAACTACTGCAATCTGGGGAACAACGCCCGACAGATTTGCAGTCCACAGCATCAGTTCGCCGTAAGCCCTCAGTGCAGCAGCGCTGTCATTAACATCAGCGCCGTAAGAATCATAGATGCCCACAACGGGAGTACCCGTCTTGGCAGCCAGGTCATAGACCTTAGCGATCTTGCGGGCGCCTGCCTCAGTCAGTGCACCGCTCTTTACGGAAATGTCCTGGGAAAATGCATAGACGGGCTCACCATCGGCATAGCCGTAAGCAGTTATAACGCCCGCTGTTTCGTTACCGTTGCCCGCAAAAGCATCGAGCTCGGTAAATTTTCCTTCATCAAACAGATATGTCAGCCTTGTTCTGGCAGCGCTGTCACCTATAAGTGCCTGCAGCTGTGCCAGAGACTTTTTTGTTTCAGACATACAGTTTCCTCCAATCAATTTATTTTGCAAGATAAATAACCAAATTTGACCTCAGTTTTTATCATAATTACACATATACCATTATAACATTTATCTTTCCGCATTGCAAGACCGATTTGGACAAATTCATTCTTTTTACTTTTTGTACACATCCAGTTCAAATTAATTACATATACTCCAATAAAAAATACCCGAAGGACAGCTTATCCTTCGGGTATTTTCTGTATTATCAGGACTTTTTGTAATAATCCTCGGAGCTTCCTTCGTAAACGACCTCTCCGTCGGCGTTCCATGCCGTGACAGTGCCGTCCTCTTTTTCAAAAACATACTTTGCGCCGCCAGGTACTATTTCTCCATCATTATAAAGCGTGAATCCGTTTAATCCGTACCCGTATGCATATTCGTGATAACCCTCGACATAATCGGGTATCTCCACCTCGCCGTCGGGCTTTGTCCACTTGTTTTCACCCGATACGGTTATTGATGAAACCACTCCGTCGGTCTGTACAGCCCAGATATCTTCATAGGTATCTCTTTTATCCTTTGTTCGGTCCAGCGTTATCACAGGCACCTTTACACTGAGTTCAAGCTTGCCGTCCTTGTATTCGGGACGCATTTCGGTGGGACCTGCCAGTGTCTGCATGTCTGCGGAATAGCGTATGAATACCCCTTTGCCTGTTTCATCGTTGTCTTTAATATCAGAGAAATCATAGTAGTATGCTTCTTCAATATTGAGTCTATCGGGGGATATCTCTACCATCGGCACTTCTGTCAGCAGATACCATACACCCGTCATCAGCGCCACAGCACCCAGTGCGATGGCAGTGGTTATTATTGCCCTTTTGTGCTTCTGTCTGCCCATCATCTTCTTGAAATTTTCACCTGTTGACTGCTTTGCTGCTGCAATGGGCAGTTCGTCGCAGATCGAATCATATTCCGTCTGACATCTTTTGCATCCTGCAAGGTGTTCTTTCACAGCTGCCCTTGTTACCTCGCTCACTGCATCGTCATGGTAAAGCGGCAGAAGATCACGTACTATCTCGCAATTCAGTTCATTTGTTGTTCCTCTCATAGTTTTCCGTCCTTTCTGAGTTGTTCTGTTATCTGTTTTTTCGCACGATGAAATGTTACCCTTGCCCAGCTTTCGGTCTTGCCGAAAAGCGAGGAGATATCCTTGAATGAAAGCTGTCCGAATACCCTCAGCGAGAATACTTCCTTGTAAGGGTCATCGAGAGTGTGCAGTATCCGATGTATCTCCATAGCGCAGTCGCTGTCATCGAGCCTTTGTTCAAGTGAAGTACCGTCATCAGGGATATCCTGCTCCAGCTCCTGTATCTTTGAGTTTTTTCGGCAGATATCCACCCATCTGTTTTTAGCTATCGCACAAAGCCAGGTGTACAGACTGCTGTTCCCCGAATATTTCTCTTTCGAGCCCATAGCCTTCAGGAAGGTGTCCTGTGCGATATCCCTTGCGGTATCCTCGTTTCGGCATAGCGACAGAGCATATCTGTAAAGGGCTTCATATTCAGCTGCTAACACTTCATAGCTCATATCCTGTGCCATTTATTTTCTCCTTTCTTTCGTTCTCATCTGTTAGACGTTTCGGACGGCAAAACGTTACAAGATTTTTCAAAAATTTTTTTTGATGTGTGAAATGCCGATATTTCGGGCTTTAGAATAGATACCTGCAACGGTGTGAAAAAAAATTTTGTCTGAAAATTCTTCTTCAACATCAAAGGACACCCCTGCATCATGCAGAGGTGTCCGAGAATTGACCTATTGTAATAGTACAGACTTACTTGTTGTAAGCGGCAACAGCATCGTTGATAGTCTTGAGTTCGGAATCAACGGTGGCAGCATAAGATTCTCTCAGTTCAGTCCAGCTGAACTGCTTGCCGTTGTCGTCCTCCTTGTTGGTGTACTCATAGAGCTTTCTGGTGACGCAGCTTCCGTCAGCGCTTGCGCCGTCGTCAGACATCAGCGAGGAGATACCGTAGCCGTAGTCGAACATGAACTTGTTCTCAGTGCTGGAAGCCTCCATGAATGTATCATACATTTCCTCTGTCCAGCAGGGGTTAGCGTTCAGGAACTTCTGTTTGCCGTTCTCCTTGTACTCCTCATCGGTGTTAGCTATACGGCAGCACTCGAACCAGGTCTTGACTGCATCATTTGCTGTCGAGCCTCTTACCCACATGTAAGCCAGCATATCAGCTGTCATTACCTTTTCATCATTCTGCGGGTCGGAAGGTACGGGCACTACGCCCCAGTCATCGCCCTCGGAAGGACCGTTGTTGCCTGTCATAGCCCATGTACCCATGCAGTAGAACAGCACGTTGCCGTCTTTGAGTGCCTGCTTTGCGTTGCCCAGCCAGTTTCCGTTGACATAGCCCTTCTTGCCGATATCATACAGCATGTTTTCAGCTCTCTCGATGTCGGGGTCGTTGAGGTTTGAAACGAACTTTCCGTCCTCATAGTTGACCATCGTCTTGCCTGTCTGCTGTATTATCTGTGTCTGGAACCAGCCGTTTATACCGTATCTGGGATTCTCCTCTGTCGAACCCTCGCAGAATTCAGTCATCATATCCACCCAGGTATCCCAGTTCCAGTTGCCTTCAAGGTATTCCTCATAAGGGTCAGCCAGACCGTTTGCCTGTATGACCGCATTGTCGTACATCATCATTGTGCCGACAGTTGTGCTTATGGGTGCCACATAGTGCTTGCCGTTCATAACGAACTGGTCGGCGGAGGTCTTGGTATCAGACCACAGCGGTGAATCAAAGTCAACGAGGTCATCAACGGGCTGATACATGTCCTTCAGTACCTGTGCGGGGAAAGCCATCCACTCATACTTGAATATATCGGGAACGTCCTGCTGTGACATTATGGCGCTCGCCAGCTTGTCGAACTTTTCGCTGTCCGATACCTGGCTCCATTTTACCGTACCGCCCTTGTTGTTGAACAGGGTCATCTCAACGGACTTGTCCTCGCCACGCTTCTCATTGGGGTTCAGGTCATAGGTGCCCATCCAGAGTATCTCTTTCTGTACATCGTCAGAAAGCTCATCTATCTCCTCAGTGTCCTCGACCTCTACCTTTTCGACTGTTGTCACGGGAGCTTCTTCTTCGCTGTCGCCCGTGCTGCTTCCGCATGCACTTATGCCGACAGCAGTCAGCATTGCCACTGTAAGTGCCATCATTCTCTTTAATTTATTCATATTATTTCATTCCTTTCAAACCGTATCCTTCGTAAATTCCCTGCTTTAAGGACCGACGATCTGCCTTGTCCTTATGTTAATTATATTATACTATGAAAACGATGTCAATTCTCATTTCAAACAAACAGCAGAAAACTCATTTGTGCAAATTATATATATTCATTCGCTGTGATTTGTGGAATTACTAAAAATCCAACAAAGATTAATTTTCTCTTATATAAACGGTCTGAAAGTAAATGCATGCGTCAGTTTTTATCCTGACTGTCAGTATCTTCCTTTTTATCGGGGATTTATTGAGCAACAGCTGCTAATGCA
>CAMNMO010000146.1 GCA_946544695.1 uncultured Ruminococcus sp.
TTCATTTTGTCCATTTACAAGACCTCCTTCATGTTAAAACTGTAATTCTAATTATAGACTATTTGCAGGAGCTTGTCCAGTTGTTGAGTTAAAATATTTTCTGAACTTTAATATTTTATACTTTTTGCCTAAACAAAAGTCGGGCTTATTGGTCAACCTGATCACGCACTTTTTGCAGCATCAGCGGGCTTGTAAAAATATGGCTGCAAAAAAGTGCGGCACCCGTAACGGATACCGCACTCATCATTTTTCTATCGTAAGATCAGAGTCTCCACGAAGCAGCTTCCTGTCTGCTTTCAACAAAGTTCTTGTAGATGCCGCCCTGCGCCATCAGTTCATCGTGGGTGCCCTGCTGGGCTATCCTGCCGCCGTCGATAACTATTATGTTGTCGGCGGTGCGCACGGTCTTTAATCTGTGTGCTATCATGATGACTGTCTTTTCGTGTGTCAGCGCTTCTATGGCTTCCATAAGTTCAGCTTCGTTTTCGGGATCGACATTCGCAGTGGCTTCGTCAAGCACTATCACGGGGGAATCCTTCATTATCGCCCTTGCTATGGAAATGCGCTGCTTTTCGCCGCCCGAAAGACTTGCGCCGCCCTCACCGATGACGGTATCATAGCCGTCGGGCAGCTGCATGATGAAGTCGTGGCAGCAGGCTTTCTTTGCCGCTTCGATGACCTTTTCCATCGGTGCATCGGGCTGACCGAAACGTATGTTGTTGGCAACGGTGTCGCCAAACAGGTACACCCGCTGGAATACAAAGCTGAAATTGCGCATCAGTGCGTCCATGCTGTATTCCTTCACGTTCCTGCCGTCAAGCTTCACAGCGCCTTTGTCCACGTCCCAGAATCTTGAAAGCAGGGAAGTCAGGGTGGTCTTGCCGCCGCCCGAAGGACCTACTATGGCGGTGGAGGTCCTTTCGGGTATTTTCAGGCTGACGCCGTCGATTATCTTTCTTTCGTCATAAGCAAAGTCTATGTTCTCGGCAGTGATGTCAAAGTGCGAGGGTCTGATATCCTCGCCGCTTATGTCCATCTGCGGGGTGGCAAGTATCTCCTGCGCCTGTGTGACGCTCACATCTACCGTCCTCAGCAGTGCCGAATATTTGCCTGCTGTATCCAGCTGTGCATAGATAAGATAGGAGCTGACTATCATTATCAGGCAGGTCAGCAGGTCCATGCTGCCCGAAAGGTGCATAAGCACCGATGCTGACAGTATCACAGTGCCCACAGCTTTCAGCCAGAAGCTCTGAAGTGTCATGAAGGGTATGAGTTTAAGCTCCATAGCGGAGTTTGCATGCTCGTTCTCCTCGATGGCGATGTTCAGTTCCTTGCTTTGTCTGCCGCTCAGCCTGAATGCCTTTACTTCGGATATGCCCTGTATGTATTCGATGACCTTTGCCACCAGTGCCGTGTCCTTTTCGAGCTTCTGCTTCGCCATTGAAGCTGACACCCTCATCATGCCCGCATTCACAGCGAAGAACACCACCAGTCCCGCACAGAGGATAAGCCCCACCCTCAGGTCGTAAATGAGCATCATCAGTGTGATGACAGCTGTTGTCAGCATACCCGAGCACACAAGCATGACAACTCGTGTGGCAACATTTTCAAGGTTCTGCATGGTGTTTGTGGTAACTGACATTATCCTGCCCAGACTGTTTTCGTTGTAATAGCCCATAGGCAGATATCTCAGGTGTTCAGCCAGCTTCATGCGCTTTTCGGCACAGGTGTTGTAGCCGCCCTCTGTCTGTAACATGGTAGCCTTGCTTTTTGATATGCCCGAACCGATGATGCTTACAAGCATTATGCACAGGCAGGTAAGGCAGGTCTTTTTGGTGACGCTGTCGTTCAGCAGTGCCTGCACCATGCATGCGATGGCAGGAATTTTCAGCGCCTCAAACACAGCCTGTATAAAGCTGAGTGCGATGGAAACATAGAAACGCTTCCTGTCGGCGGGGCTGCAAAAATCAAAGAATTTTTTCAGTGTCTTAAACATTTTCAGCGCCCCCCTCTCTTGCTGAGATATGTGCTGCCCACATGCTGCGGTACAGCCCGTTATTTTCAAGCAGCTGTTCGTGGCTGCCCTGTTCTTCTATCAAGCCGTCTTTTATGACGTATATGCAGTCGGCATTTTTTACTGTGCTCAGCCTGTGTGCTATTACTATCAGCGTTTTGCCTGCTACCAGCTTTGCCACGCTGCGCTGTATCAGTGCTTCGTTTTCGGGGTCGGTGTAGGCAGTGGCTTCATCGAGTATCACTATGTCTGCATTTTTCAGCATTGCCCTTGCGATGGCTATGCGCTGTCTTTCGCCGCCCGAAAGGTGTCCGCCCGATGAACCGACTACTGTATCATAGCCGTTTTCCAGCCCCATGATGAAGTCATGGCAGCCGCAGCGTTTTGCCGCATCTTCCACCTCAGCATCGGTGGCATTCTGCCGACCCAGCCTGATGTTCTCCCTTACTGTCATGTCAAACAGGAAGTTATCCTGCGAAACGTAGGCTATACGGTCGTTGTAGTCATCAAGGGGGATATCCTTGATGTTGACCCCGCCCAGTGTGATGCTGCCGCTTTTTGTGTCCCAAAGACTTGCTATCAGTCTGGCGACGGTGGATTTGCCCGAACCCGACGGACCCACCAGTGCTGCAAAGCTGCCTTCGGGTATTGTCATGGATATGCCGTGCAGTATCTCCTTTTCGTCATAGCCGAAGCGCACATCTTTCAGCACTATCTCACCGCCGTTTATCTGCCCGTTGAGGGCTGAGGGGCGCTCCATTTCGGGGGCGTCGAGTATCACCCTTACCTCTGAGACTATCGTGTCCATCTGTGCGATATCATCTGAGTATGACATCACACCCAGCAGCGGTTCGATAAGCCCCACCGTCAGTATGATCACAGTGATGAAGTCTGCGGCGCTGATGGTGCCGTGCATTGCCATTATACCGCCTATGGGCAGCACTGTCAGCATGGTTGCGGGCATTATGCACATGGCGAATGTCATGTAGACGTTGCACTTGCGCATCCAGTCAACAAAGCTTGCGGCGCTTTCCTTTGCGGCAGCTGCGAATTTCTCGTAGCTTGACTGCGCCTTGCCGAACACCTTTATGACCTCGATGCCACGTATATATTCTGCGGTGACAGCGTTGAGTTCCTTTGTGGCTTTTACAGTCCTTGCGTAGTTTTCCTCATAGCCGAACATCATCAGTGCATAGCATACCACACCGAGAGGAATGGTTATCAGTGCCGCAAGCCCCAGCTTCCACGATACGCAGAAAACGCATATCAGCACGATGACGGGTGCGCCGATGCCTGTTGTGAATTCGGGCAGGATATGCGCAAGGGTGGTCTCGATGCTGTCTATCCTTTCGACGATGGTGCTTTTGAGTGAGCCCGACGGTTTTGAGATAACATCGCCCAGCGGCATTCTTGCCAGCTTGTCAAGCGCCTTTTTACGAATGACAGCCAGTGTGTGGAAGGTGGCGAGATGCGAACACGCCGTGCTCAGTGCATGGAACAGTGAGTGTCCCAGCCACAGCGCAAGTATGGCAAGCGCATAAGTGATGTAAGTGCCCTTGTCGGTGCTTTTGTCCAGCAGCATGCGCACTGTCTTCGCCACGAAATAGTAGGGCGCAATGCCGCAAAGCATGCTGAGTGCTGCCAGCAGTACGCTGGCTGTGAATTTTCCTTTGCGTTCACCCGACTGGCTGAGAAGCCAGCCGAAGGAACCGTTTTTGTCCTTACCCATGTCAGTCTCCTATCTGCTGCGGTATTCCTGCGGCGTCGTGCCCATGACGTCACGGAAAGCCGCTGAAAATTTTGATGCATTGTCGTAGCCCACCTGCTGGGCGATGTCAGCGATGCGCATATCCCTTTGCGATACCAGAAGCTGCGCTGCGTAGTTCATGCGGTAGCTGCGCATATACCTGTATAGCGGGCTGCCGTATACCGCACGGAACACCTTGCGCAGCGTCCCTGCGGGTATGCCGAACTTTGCCGAAAGCTCCTCAACTGTATAGTTCTGCGAAAGGTCGGATATCATCAGCGCACGTATTTCCTTGACCTTATCGGTCTGGGCAGCGGGGAAATACTGCCTTTCCTCAGTCTGTGCTGCGGGCTCGACGGTGTCAAGCAGTATCAGCAGCTCCATTATTTTCAGCTTGTACAGATCCGTCCTTATCAGCTTGGGTACACGGTAAAGCTGCGAAAACAGCAGGTTGAGCCGTTCATCGTCCCTAAGCAGGAACTCCTTGTTGTCGGGGCAGAATTTGTCTGCCAGCGCAGCAAGGTCGGTCTTCAGGCAGGGCATGGCTTCTGCCAGCGAATGCTCTGCTATGCCCTTCATGAAGCCGATGGTCATGCCGTGATAGTGGTTCAGCGGGAAGTGTATGCTGCCTGCATGGTGCACCCGTCTGTCTATGCGGATATCGCCCGCTTCCATATAATACCTGCCCCCGAATTGATTGATATGCTCTATCCTGCCCTCACGGCAGTGGTCGATGCTGATGAGCGTTTCGGCATTCTGGTACTGTGAGAGGCAGCTTTCAAGATGGAAGTCATTGAACATGAGATACACCCCGTCAAACACACGGTACATGGTCATGAAGCCCTCGCCCGAGCTGTCATCGAGCCGCAGCACCCTGCATTCGCCCTCTGCTGCGACTTCGTGCACATTCTCACCAAAGCCCGCACGGTCGAGCATATTGAAAAGATCTTCGTTCATTGTTCACCTCCGAAAGTTAGCTTTAGCTAACCTAAATGCACATTGCGGGTCATTTTTCACGACCCGAATAATTATAGCACATCTCAATGTCAGATTCAACTCCAAAATGATAATAATACTCTGAAATGATCTTGATTTTCTGCCGCTCCCGATGTGTATCGTCGTGATACAAATAGGGCTGTTCTTTCGTATTGCTATGACTTTTGCAAAGCCCACTGGGTATAAATGGCATGGGTAAATTTGTGCAGGCGTACAAAAAAAGTTACAGCTTGGCTACATTGCTTGCAGCAGTAACTTTTGTGATATATAATGTAGTCAGTAAAGGAACGGCTTTTCACAGCCTTTTAGGAGGGATATTTATGAAGCGCTTTACAGTTTTTGCACTGGTGCTGACAGCATTGATGATGGGCAGCTGCGGTCAGACTGACAGCGGTGCCGATGATAAGAATGAGAGCATTCAGCAGAGTGTTGCTGAGTCTGCCGAAAGTGCGGAGGAAACAGCGGAGACCGCCGAAACAGCAGAGGCTAATCTTCCCGAAAAGCCCGATCTGTCGGCGGACATGAGCGGCGTTGTAAGTGCCGTTAAGGAGATGGAGACCGTTTTCAGCGGCACTGAGATGAAGGACGGCAGCACCTTTGAGGGCTTTGCACACCCCGATTCGCTTTACTGCACCGAACCGCAGATGATATACAAGATAGACGGCACAGCCGAGCCGATGAACTGGTCTGCCTACGTGATAGACACCGAGAATGACACCATTGCGGCACAGCTGGGCTTTCAGGCTGAAGGCACCGTAAAGGGCGAGCTCGTCGACCCTGCGGCACAGGAAGATGCGGAGGATTACCCCGTGCCGAAGCTTTACCATGAGGGCAAGGGCTTCGTGTATGCCTGGGGCAAGGAAAATTCGCCTGTGTACATCGTTGACGGCGAGGTGTATTACAGCCTGATGTCAGCACCCGACCTTACAGGTATCGACCTGCCCGATAACCCGCCGCTTTCGCCCGAATACAAGATAGACCTGAGTTGATGTTGAGCAAAGCATAAAGAGATCCCCGAAGCGATGAACTTCGGGGATCTTTGTGTTTATTTCTTTTTAGCGGCTGCCTTCGGGGTGTATTCCGTGTACCTGTCGATGACAGGGGTAAGCAGGTTGCAGATAAGTATGGCTATCAGCATATCCTGCGGGACATGCAAGAAGAACCGCAGCGAACAGGTAATGGCTGCTGCAAGCACGCCGAAAACTATCTTGCCGAGCCCTGTGGTGGGTGTGGTCACGTAGTCACAGCCGAGGAAAAAAGCTGCGAACACTGCGCCGCCCGCAAGTATCTGGTAAACTCCGTCCTGTCCCGCTATGTAGGAGAACACGAACATGGTACCGAGGAATGCCAGCGGTTCATGCAGGGATATCACCCTCATTGCCAGCAGGTAGAATGCACCTGTGAGTATGGCGATGACGGAAACTTCACCCAGACCGCCGCAGACACGTCCGAGGAACATGTCACCGTAGCTGTCAAAGCCCGATTGCAGGGAAGTCTCGCCGATGGAGGTCACATCAGACGAATTGAGAACAGGTTCGGGGAAAACAAAGCTTTTCCTGAAAATGAACCAGCAGGCAAGTCGGCTTGCGACAGCGGGGTTAAGTATATTTCTGCCAAGTCCGCCGAACAGCTGCTTGAATACCACAACTGCCAGCAGTGTGCCTATGGCAGCTTTCCAGTAGGAGAAGTTCGATGGCAGCATAAATGCAAACACCATGCCCGTAACAGCGGCAGAAAGGTCATCGACCGCCCTGCTGCGATGGGTCACCAGGCGGAAAAGCCATTCCCACAGCATTGAAGTAAGCACGCAGAAGCTTGCAAGCAGCAGCGAATTTCCGCCGAATATGATCGCTGACAGCATCAGTGACGGAAGCGTTGCGACTATCACATGTGTCATTATTTTTGAAGTGGACTGATCTTCTCTTATAAAGGGAGCGCTGAATTGTCTGAACTCAGCCACCTCGGGTCTGAAATCTGTCATTCTTACTCACCGTCCTTTCCGTTTAGCAGCGTTACAGCTTTTTCTATGACTTCCGCAAGGTCATGCTTTGCGGGGCAGACATAGGTGCATGAGCCGCATTTTATGCAAAGGTCGGGTCTTAGGCGTTTCAGGTCGTTCGGTCTGATCTTTTTGACAGCCTTTTCTATCCTCATGGGCATAAGTCCTGCGGGACAGGCTTTTGCGCATCTGCCGCACTTTATGCACGGGGTAGTTTTGCAGCCGTCTTTAAGGCTGCCCTTGCCCGATTC
>CAMNMO010000147.1 GCA_946544695.1 uncultured Ruminococcus sp.
GCGTTGAGCTGAGGAACGTGCTGACAGGCTTCAAGTTCATCGGTGAGCAGATAGGCTTCCTGGAGAAGGATAACGAGGCTGACAGATACATCTTCGGTTTTGAAGAGAGCTACGGTTATCTGGCAGGTTCTTATGTACGTGACAAGGACGCTGTCGTAGCTTCCATGCTGATCTGTGAGATGGCTGCATTCTACCGCACTAAGGGCATCACACTGCTTCAGGCAAGAGAAGAACTGTACAAGCAGTACGGCAACTACCTGCACAGCCAGGAGTCATTCCAGTGCGAAGGCGCAAGCGGCATGGAGAGAATGAAGGAGATCATGGCTGACCTGAGAAACAACGGTCCCAAGGAGATCGGCGGACTGAAAGTCGTTTCTGTGGCTGACTATGTGGCAAGCGAACAGACCGACTGCGCAACAGGCGCAAAGACAGTCCTGACACTGCCCAAGTCCGATGTGCTTGCATTCAATCTTGAACAGGGCGCAAGCGTTATCATCAGACCTTCAGGCACCGAGCCCAAGATCAAGGCTTACTACACTGCTATCGGTGACACCCGTGCCGATGCAGAAAAGACCGAGGAAGCTCTGAAGGCTGACTTCAAGAAGATACTCGGATTCTGATAAATGATATGACCACTCGGGAACGTTGAGCGTTCCCGGGTGTTTTTTTATATCATACACCCGATACGTCCGTGATGCCTTTCCAGCGTCCGCAAAGATCGTCCTGCGTGTCACTGCGGCAGCATCGGTTGATTTTTTCGGGGAAATCTGTTATAATATAGATGGGTGATAGCAGCATGGAAGAAATGTCATTTTCATACAGAGTAAAGACTGAGATAATAGAAAAAATAAACAGCTCACAGAAAGCCGATGCTTGTCTGATGGGGCTTTTGTGCTGCTGCAATGAACTAAGCGACAGGGAGATACTTTTCCTGACCGAGAACGCACTCGTCAAGGACTTCTTCATACGCAATGTGGGGCGCATTCTTCAAGACGAAGATACGGTGGATGTCTGCGAAGCGGAACGCAAAAACGGCGTAGTGCTGTACAGCCTGACTATCCCCGACAAGGCACAGCGCATCTACCTGCTGGACTATTTCGGCATGGACGAAAGCAGGCGGCTGACAGAGGATTTTCTGCCTAAGGACAAGTTCTTCCCGCAGCTGGCAGCAGGTATATTCTTAGCATGCGGCTCGGTCAATGACCCGAACAAAAAATACCACATGGAATTTGTTATGCCCACCCTCGATCTCTGCAACGACTTCGGGCTGCTGCTGATAGAACGCTACGGCATACTGCCGAAGCATGTTGAGCGAAAGGGCGCACAGATAATGTATATCAAGGAATCGGAGAACATTATCGACATGCTGACACTTATGAGCGCCACCATGTGTTCGCTTGAACTTATGAACGTCAAGATGGAAAAGGACATGCGCAACAAGATAAACCGTGCCATGAACTGCGACAACGCCAACATCGACAAAACGCTGAAAGCTTCCGAGCGGCAGATAGAGGATATCGAGCTTATCGAGAAAAAGCTGGGGCTGTCATCACTGCCCGACCAGCTGCGTGAGATAGCCGAACTCAGACTGGAGAACCCCGATTACAACCTGAAACAGCTTGGCGCCGAGATGGTGCCGCCTATTTCACGTTCGGGCGCCAACCACCGCCTGCAAAAGCTCGCCGAGATAGCCGACGGACTTCGCAAAAAGAAAACGACATGATAAGAAAGACCTCTCGCCCCGATATCGGGTGAGAGGTCTTTTTGCGCCAAATAAAACGGACACAGGTCTGCACCCGTGTCCGTAATATCCGTTATCAGATAAAGCTCTGTGTATCGGGGCCCTGATAATAAGAATCATCAAATGCCAGGATGCACATGAATATCGGCGAGAGGAATATCAGACCTATAATGAAGCCTGTGCTCTTGCCGAAACGCTGTCCCAGTCGAACATACATCATTATACCGACAGCGATATTGAGCAGCGGCACCAGCATAAGAAGCCACTTCAGACCATTGCCGTAAATTATCCTGAAAAATACTACCAGGTTATATATCGGTATGATACATGCCCAGCCGGGCTGACCTGCTTTCGTAAATATTTTCCATTCAGCTGCAAATCCGATGATCGCCAATATGAGTTCAAAGATAAACACACCTGTGCTGGGCTGCTGCTGTTGCTGATAGCTCAGAAGTAATCCTAATGTTGCCATAAATACACAACTCCTTTCTGACATTTTATTGCTTAATGTCATTTACATTATAAACCAGTAATAACAACTTGTCAACAGTTTGTCGCATTATTCTTAAAATTTCAGTAAAGATATTCAAAATCCGACCTGTTTTTTCAGCGCTTTTCAATATCTCTGTGTGCCAGCCTGATGGTCTTGCCGTTATCGGTAAGGTGCTTTGCGACAGCTTCCGCAAATGTCACCGAGCGATGTTTGCCGCCCGTGCAGCCAAATGCGATAACAAGCTGCGCCTTGCCCTCTTTTTCATAAAGGGGTATGAGGTAGTCGATAAGGTCGTTGAGTTTGTCAAGAAGTTCCTGCGCTTCCTTAAAACTCATAACATAGCCCGACACCTCAGGGTTAAGACCTGTTTTGTGTTTAAGCTCGGGTATATAGAACGGGTTGGGCAGGCACCTCACATCAAAAGTAAGGTCTGCATCGTTCATAACGCCATACTTGAACCCGAACGAACGCACGTCTATCTTCATTGCAGACTGCCCTTCGCCCAGGAATATGGAATACAGCCTTTCCTTGAATTCGGCAGTAGTGGTCGAAGATGTGTCGATATAATAATCCACCTTGTCACGCACCGTTTCAAGAAAATGCCTCTCGGTCTCGATAGCCTTGCGTATGTTGCCGCCCGACACCTCGTCCAGCGGGTGCTTGCGGCGTGTCTCTTTATAGCGGCGCACTATGATGTCATCGCCGCAGTCAAGGAACATCACCTTGACATTTATGCCCATGCTGCGCATCTCGGTTATGGCGTCCTTCAGTTTCAGGAAAAGCTCACCGCCACGGACGTCCGCCACGAAAGCCACCTTCTCTATCCTGCCATCTGACTGAGCGCAGATATCTGCAAATTTTACCATCAGCTCGGGGGGCATGTTATCTATGCAGTAATACCCTATATCCTCCAGCACGTCCACCGCTGTGGACTTGCCCGAACCCGAGATACCTGTTACAACTACGAACTGCATTTACTCATTCTCCTCTCTGTTATGAGATAATGCTTCTTTATTCTGTTCTGCACCACAGACATTTTCCTTCATTTACCATTAGAAGTCTGTCATGTATCTTTTATTCCTGATAAGGTATATACCTTACCTCGCATTCAAGCATAACGCCCGAATCCTCATGCACCTTTTCCTGCACCTGACGGATAAGCTCCCTCACATCGCTGCATGTCGCACCGCCCTTGTTCACGATGAAACCGCAGTGCTTCTCGCTTATCTGCGCACCGCCGACCGAGAACCCCCTCAGTCCGCTGTCCTCTATGAGCTTTCCTGCGAACATATCCTTCGGTCTTTTGAAAGCGCTGCCTGCGCTGGGCATGTTCAGCGGCTGCTTGTCACGGCGCCTGCTCATCAGGTCCACCATTTTATCCTGTATCTCGTCATAGCTTCCGCTCGGCAGCTCGAACTCGCCTTCAACTATCAGCTCATTGCCGTCTGTGAACCTGCTGCCACGGTAGGTGAACTTCATCTGCTCGTTCGAGAATTCAAACTGTCTGCCCTCACGGTCAACTGCCCTGCCAAGCTTGATGACGTCCTTTATCTCACCACCGTAAGCACCTGCATTCATGAAGATGGCGCCGCCCACACTTCCCGGTATACCGTAAGCGAACTCCAGTCCGCTCAGCGAATGCTCCAACGCAAATCTGCAAAGCTTCAGCAGCGGGCAGCCTGCCTGTGCGACTATGATATTGTCGTCCTTCATATATATCTTGTCCATCGAGCTTCCTATCAGGAAAATTATGCCGTCAAAGCCCCTGTCATCGAACAGCACATTCGAGCCGTTGCCCAGTGCCATCGTTCTTATGCCCAGACGGTTCGTCTCCTCCCACAGCTGCGAGAGATTATCGGGCGAATTTATATCTATCATTGCCGTGCAGCACCCGCCTATATGGAAGCTTGAATGCTTATCCAGCGGCTCATCGAGCATAACTCTGCATTCCAGCTCCTCTGCCAGTGCAAGCAATGAGCGTGTATTCATATCAAGTTCTTTCACTTGTTCTTCTCCTTATTGTCAGTTTTGTATATGTGATATCTTTGACCCCTTAGATCTTGCTGCATCAGAAAGAATCCCAGTTCTTTACACTTTCTTTGGTATCCATCTCAAGTCCCAGATTCTGGAGCAGTTCGGCAGCAGCGTTGTAGCCCATCTTCTTGTGACGGTTGTTCATAGCTGCGACCTCCAGTATGACTGCCAGGTTTCTGCCGGGCTTTATCGGTATGGTCAGGCTGGGTATCTTTATGCCGAGAATGGAGGTGTACTCGTTGTCAACGCCCATTCTGTCGTATATCTTCTTGCTGTCCCAGGGTTCAAGCTGTACCACCAGGTCTATCTTCTCGGAGATCTTTACAGCACCCATACCGAACAGACGGCGGGTATTAATAATACCTATGCCACGCAGTTCAAGAAAATGCCTGATGTTGTCGGGCGACTGACCTACCAGTGTTCTGCTGGAAGTCTTTCTTATCTCAACAGCGTCGTCAGCCACAAGTCGGTGGCCACGCTTTACCAGCTCGATGGCAGTCTCGCTCTTACCTACGCCGCTCTCACCGACTATCAGTATGCCCTCACCGTAAACTTCTATAAGCACGCCGTGACGGGTGATACGGGGAGCGAGCTCAACATTCAGGTAGCCTATCAGCGATGCTATGAACGCAGTGGTGCTGTCAGCGGTGCGTGCTATGGGCACATTGTACTTGGCAGCTATCTCTATCATCTCGGGATAAAGCTCATGGCTCCTTGCGACCACGAACATCGGTATCTTTGTAGCAAACAGTGCATCTATCTTCTCATATCTGTCATGCTCCTCCAGCGATGCCAGATATGCAAACTCCATGTTTCCGCAGATCTGTATACGCTCGGCGTTAAAGTACTCATAAAAGCCCATAAGCTGCAGCCCGGGACGGTTGCAGTCGTTATCGGTGACTATCAGCTCGTCCATGTTATCGGGTGCATACAGCACCTCCAGCCCAAGCTGCTTGATTATCTCGTTTACGGTAACACTGAATATCTCAGCCATATTTATCAACTCCTTATTAATAAAACTTATATCATTGTCGTCAGCCGTATCAGCCTTGCAAAAGCGAGTATCATATCAAACGACATGAGTTTTTTCACTTCTCCCGACCGCACACCCGAATATCACATCTGTGCGCTCGGTGTAAGTGAAGATCTGTATGTCGTTTACTATAAATAATAACTGATAAGCAGCACTGTATAATTACGCTCTTTTTGTCTGTGCCCTGTCACATCAGAGGGTGATGTTCCCCTCGTTTTGCATCTCCTGTGCTGCAAGCATTATGCCCGCCTTGCCGCTGGGGTAAGTTATGCCGCCCTGCAGCCACACAGCATAGGGTTCACGTATGGGTGCATCTGCGGAAAGCTCGATGGAAGCACCCATCGTGAAAGCGCCTGCCGCCATGATGACCTTGCTCTCATAGCCCGGCATATCCCATGCTTCGGGGGTAACATAGCTGTCCACGGGACTTCCCTTCTGTATGCCCTTGCAGAATGCCGTCAGGTTCTTCTCGTTTTCAAGCAGTATGGATGCTATGATGTCGGTGCGCTTTTCACTGCTTTCGGGCAGTGTCTTGTAGCCCAGCTTCTCGAACAGCCTGCATGCAAAAACGGAAGTTTTCAGCGCACTTGCCACCGTCTGCGGGCAGAGGAAGAATCCCAGCAGTATCTCACGGTTCATGTTCAAAGAACAGCCTACCTCTTTGCCCATGCCCACGCAGGTCAGCCTGTCGGCGCACTTTTCCACAAGGTCAGCACGTCCGCAGATATATCCGCCTGTTGAGGCGATGCCGCCGCCCGGGTTCTTTATCAGCGAGCCCACTATCAGGTCTGCGCCCACTGCCAGCGGTTCTTTATCCTCAACGAATTCACCGTAGCAGTTATCTGTAAGTATGATGATATCGGGGTTTGCGCCCTTAGCCGCTTTGATCACCTCAGCTATGACATCCACCGTGAATGACGGTCTCAGCGAATAGCCCCTTGAACGCTGTATGTAGCCCACCTTAGCGTCCTTTGCCGCCTTTGCCACAGCATCAAGGTCGGGGGTGCCGTCGTCCTTCAGGGGGACTATCTCGTTCTCCACCCCGAAATCTCTCAGCGAACCGCTGCCCTCGTCACCTTCCTTGCCGACCACGCCTTCAAGCGTATCATAAGGTGCGCCTGTCAGGAAGCACAGCTTGTCCTTTGGTCTCAATATACCGAAAAGTGCCGTACTGAGCGCATGTGTGCCGTTTACAAATGTATGGCGGACTATTGCGTCCTCACCGCCCAGCGCCTGTGCGAACACCTTGTCTGCGGCTTCCCTGCCCATATCGCCGTAGCCGTAGCCTGTTGTGCCTTTCAGACAGCCCTCGCTGACACGGTTGTCAATAAAAGCTTTGAGCACCTTCTGCCCGTTTATATCGGCTATGCGGTCTATCTCCGCAAAAGCCGCAGCACATTCGCTCTCAGCCTGTGCTGCCAGCGCAAGCAGCTTTTCATCTATGCCAAAAATGTTTTCCAAATCTTTCACCTCAGAATATTATGTCACGTGGTTATCCCTTTAACACACCATTGTATACACCGGTATAACAAGATATAAGTAATGTGATGTATTCTTTTCCATGCGTTCACGCATTTGCCTACGGCGGGGGAAAAGAATACCGACAACTACTGTTAATGCCCGCTGAAAAGC
>CAMNMO010000148.1 GCA_946544695.1 uncultured Ruminococcus sp.
CATATATCGTGCCGCCCTCAATGTAAAGGTCGCCGTTGGAATCAAGACCGTCGCCGCCGGAATTGACATTGAGATCACCGCCCGTGATGCGCAGGAATACGCCTTCCTGTGCTGCAAACTGGTCTCTGCCCATGCGTGTCTCGGAACCTGTATCGCTGCCGCCTGCGCAGTTTATGCCGTCATCGCTTGCGGTAACGTTTATGTCGCCGCCGTTCACGGTGACTGTCATGCCCTCTATGCCTTCATAACTCTTTGTTATATTGATGCTGCCGCCGTCTATCACAAGGTCGCCGCCGACATGCATGCCGTCATCGCCCGAACTTGCTGTGAAGCTGCCGCCGCTGATTTGTGCTGCACCGTCGCAGTGCAGGCTGTCATCTGCGGAATCTATATTGACAGTACCGTCCTCGATGATGATATTGCCGCCTGCTTTAAGTCCCTTAGCCGATGTTGCAGATGTGTCGGAAGTTTCAGCATCAGATGAAGTCTCATCGGTCTGTGACTGTTCGGCGGGTGTCTCTGCATCAACAGGGATATCCTGCATGCCGCCTTCAGGCATTTCACCCATTCCGCCGCCAAAACCATCGGGAGGTGTGCCCATCTCGCCGCCGTTCATTCCGTCGGGCGGTGTCATTTCTCCCATATCACCGCCCATGTCCTCGGGACGACCCATGCCGCCCATTTCTCCTCCAAATTCTCCGTTCATCTCACCACCCATGCCGACCTGTCCGCCGAAACCGTTCTGCCAGTCACCATTGGGTGTGCCGTCCGACTTCATAGAAGCATTGGAACTTCCGCCGCCTGTGGTCATATCAAACTCGCCGCCGCTTATCTCGAGATCGGTCTTGGCGTAGATACCGTCACCGCCTGCATTAACGGTAAAGCTGCCGCCTGTGATGCTGATGATGCCCTTTTCTTCCTCATCGTTGGTGGTCTTTACTGCATCAGTGCCCGAAGTGAGGTCAAAGGTACCTGCGCTTATCTTGATGCTGTCCTTGCCCACCAGAGCGGAATTAACAGCATTCACAGTCACGCTGCCGCCTGTCACCACCAGGTCGTCTTTGGATACGATGCCGTGTTTATAATTGGCATTGACTGTCAGCAAGCCGTCACCGTTGATGGTCAGATCTGCCCGTGAGAACACTGCCGCATCGGTATTATCGTCCTCTGCGATATCGTAGCTGCTGCCGTCCGTCAGGGTATTTTCGGTGCCGTCCTCAAGCAGCAGGAACACCTTGTCTGCATTGTTTACAAGTATGGCAGCGTTATCGGTGCAGGTAAGGTCTATGCCGTCAAGCACCAGCTTCACCTTGTCTTCATCGCCTGCATCTACCACTATCCTGCCGTTTGCACAGCTGCCGCTGATGATATAAGTGCCTGCTGCGCTTATGGTGACTGTCGTGCCGTCAGCCGCAGCACCGCTGCCGTTTATCTGCACCTCGCTGTCGGTGAAGGCTATCTGCGAAGAATCTGTCTCCTCATAGCCGACCTCGATATCATCGGCTTCAATACCTGCTTCCGCTGCTGTTACCACCGCTGCTGTCTGCGAGTTTTTGCAGCCGTCCGCACTGCCTGACGAACGGCTGCCTGTTTCGGCACAGCCTGCCAGACTTATCATCATGACTGCTGCCACGCAGGCTGCAAGCCTTTTCATTCTATCTGTTTTCATGGCAATTACCTCTACAATATTAACTGATTAAAATATTTAGCGTTTATTTTTGCATATTTATCACTCACCCGCCGAAAACCGTTCGGGTGAGTGGATATATGTCGAACTTGTGAACTGATCAAAGCTGATCTGCTTCAGGCATTCTTCTGGCACAGAGTATCTCCAGATTGCCGTTGCGAACTCTCAGTTCGTCGATGAGTTCCTTTTCACTTGCGCCTTTCTTCAGGGTAATGTCATATCTCAGCTTGAAAAGGCTGCCCATGTTGGTGGTCTTGACCTGTTCGAGTTTTGCCTTTGTTGTGAACTTCTTGAAGATATCATCAAATACATCGCTGTAATCAAGGCTTTCGGGTATAGTTATGGTCAGCACCTTCTCGCTGTCAGCGCTTTCGCCCAGAGGAAGGAATGCATAGACCGCATTTACTGCGCATACCACAACGGTGAATATAGCTGCGAGCACCAGATGGTTCGTGCCTGTTGCCAGTCCCACTGCCATCGAAAGGAATATCGCCAGGATATCCTTTGCATTGCCGGGCATCGAACGGAACCTTACCAGGCTGAATGCGCCTGCAACTGCCACGCCTGTGCCAAGATTTCCGTTGACCAGCATTATTATCACCTGAACGATGATGGGCAGCAGCGCCAGTGTGGTAGCAAAACTTTTGCTCTTATGCTGCCTGTAACAGAACCCGAAGGCTATAACCGCACCAACCAGCAGAGATACGATAGAGCAGATAAAAAACGTCGAATTGTTGATAGTAGATGTTCCCACAGATGATGTGAGGTCGAGAGTAAAAATTTGAAAAATGTTAAGCACAGTCATTCACCTTTCCTTTACTGTTTTCATCGGTCATTCTAAGATATTTTTCACGGTCGAGGGCTTCGCTGAAAACCCGTTTGTATGCTTCGCCGTACTTTGAAAAGCTGGCGGGGTATATCTTCATTTCATCAAGCAGGAAGCTGAGCCACAGGGGCATCGCACCCGGTATCTTGATCTCCATTATCCTTGTGTGCGGGTCGAGCAGCTTTTCTCCCCACACGCCTTTTTCCAGCCTGATCTCCTCTTCACGATAGGTTATGTTGCTGTCAAAGGTTATGCGCAGGTCGGGATTATTGATACCTGCAAAAGCTATCCTGTCGTAACTCAGGTACATCGCAGGGGCGATATCCTTGTAGTAATGCAGGAAGTAGTCTATCTCCTTTTCGATCTGCGGGTTCTTATCGGGCATCACTCCGAAATTCACGAACTCGTAGCTGTCTATCAGCGACATATCCACACGCCTTTTATAGACCACGCCTTTGTACTTCTTTTTCAGCTCCACAAAGACCTTGCTGTCCTTATTCGGGACACCGTAACTTCTTATGCGAAGCTTTTCTTTGTAAACGGGCTTCTCCATAGAAGTCCTTATCAGCTGATGGTCGGGAGTATCATAATATATATTGCAGATAGTTGTCAGTCCGTAATTATCAGCTGCTGCTTTTCCTGCCATGAACCTTATCAGTTCTTCCTGCTGCTCGTCGGTAACTATGTACTTTTTTTCGACTCGCTTGAATATTTCCTGTACAGTTGCCATATATCTCAGTCCTTTCATCTTGGTTATTAAGGTTTGCTTTCCTTCTATGGTTATAAGTATAAGCCCTCGACCTTAATCTTAACTTAACCGATTGTGTAATTTATCTGAAATCAAAAAATAATTTTCAGCCTGTCAAAAAGCCCGAAAACAGGCGGCTGCCGCCATTGCGTATAAAGCGGCCGCCGTCTGTTCTGATTTGTATTTGCCGTTTAAGTCTGCTTAAATCACGCTTATTTAAGTTTGGTTTAAGTCAGCGCCCTGAGCCTTGCTTTGAAGGTTATCTTACCGTCGCCCGTCCTGCATTCTATCTTTCCCTTATGCGCTTCGACAGTTGCCTTTGCTACGGAAAGTCCTATACCGTAGCCCGTTCTCGTCTCGCCGTCATCACGCTTGCGTGAGCTGTCTGCACGGTAAAAGCGGTCGAACAGTCTTTCGGGGTGTTCGGGCGGTTCTTTGCAGTCGTTCTCAACTTCGATGACTGCATGCCTGCCGCTTGCAGTCTTGTTAAGTCTGACCTGAATGCTGCCTGACGCATCACAGTATTTAACTGCATTCTCCGTCAGTATGGACACAAGCTGTCTCAGTGCACCCTCATCGCCGTTGACACGTATGCCCTCCTCAGCCTTGACTTCAAGGGAAAGCCCCTTGTTATCCGCAAGGGTACGAAACGGCGAAGCGATATCTATGAACGCATCAGAAAGGTCAAACTCCTCAAAATTCAGCTTGACCTGCTCGCCGTCCATGCGAGCCAGTTTCAGCATATCAGCTATCAGTCCGTTCAGGCGCTCCACCTGATTTTTGATGCTCTCCGTCCACTCGGTGGGCTCGTTCAGCATCTCGATGACCTCAGTGTTCGCTGAGATTATCGCAAGCGGCGTCTTTATCTCGTGACCCGCATCGGTAATGAACATGCGCTGCTTTTCATAGTTCTCGATGAACGGCTTTACTGCGAACTTCGAGCAGATGATTATCAGCAGGCAGATGAGCAGCCAGCCGCCCACCGATATCGCTGCCGACACCAGCATGAAATTGTTCCTTGTGCGTATATCGTCACGGCAGTCCAGAAAAATGTACATCAAACCGCCATCCGAAGTATCCGACAAAGCAAAGCGGTAATTCTCATCAAAGCCCGATGTTTTGCCGCCCGAGTTTGCACGCTCGGCATACTCCAGTGCTTCATCGCTGGAAACCGCAGCAACATGTCCCGTATTGACCTTTACGGGCTCCATGTCAGCATTATAGCGCACATAGAAATATCGGGTCTGGTAGCGTGTCTCCTCATTGAACCTGCCTCGGTATTTGTCGCCTTCGGGGGCGGGGGGCGGTTCTGAGGCTGACGAAACATCTGTCATGCTCACATCTGTGTACATATTCTCGGGTCGCATCGACCGCTGTTCCTTATGCATAAAGTCGGGAAACTCGCCCTCATTCTCGCAGAGTATCTGCATTAGTTCCTTTTCACGCTTATCCATCTGGGCGATGTTGATGATATTTATAAGTCCCACCACCACCAGCTCGACCACAAAAACACTTGCCGCAGCGATAAGCACAAATCTGCGGCGAAGCCGCTTTATCATTCCCTGACCTCCAGCGTGTAGCCCACACCACGGCTCGCCTTTATCTCAACATCGGCGCCCACCGCTGCCAGCTTCTTGCGGATATATGAGATATACACCCACACCACGCTTATCTCAGCCTCCGAATCAAAGCCCCATATCTTCTCCATGAGTCTCTCGGTGGATATCAGCACGTTGCGGTTCAGCATGAGCATTTCCAGCACCTGGAATTCTTTATTGCCAAGCTTCTGTTCGCCGCCCGCTTCGGTGGAGATGACAAAGCGCTCCCTGTCCAGCGTGACATTGCCGACTTTCAGCGAATTTGGCGAAAACTCGGTCCTGCGGCGTGTCATGGCACGTATGCGTGCCATAAGTTCACCCATAGCGAAAGGCTTGGTCAGGTAATCGTCTGCACCGCTGTCAAGTCCCGTTATCCTGTCCTCCACCTGAGACTTTGCCGTCAGCAGCAGCACAGGCGTCTGTATGCCCTTGTCACGTATCCGTTTCAGCACGGTTATGCC
Organism: uncultured Ruminococcus sp.; assembly: GCA_946544695.1. Classification (GTDB taxonomy): domain Bacteria; phylum Bacillota; class Clostridia; order Oscillospirales; family Ruminococcaceae; genus Hominimerdicola. Next base: position 5,321 of record CAMNMO010000148.1, read on the forward strand.
GTCCATTCCCGGCATCATGATATCCAGTATTATGCCGTCATACTCAGCCCCGATTATATAATCATAAGCGTCCAGCCCGTCATACACAGCATCGACCGAATAATTATTATGCTTTAGCACTGCCACCAGTGCGTTGGAAAGCTCCTTTTCGTCCTCAGCCAGTAAAAGTCTCATACAGGTCACTCCTTACTATTGCACGATCATAAATATGGTCATCCCGATCGCACAGATCACACATCAAAAACCGTTCACCAAGCCTGCTGACATTGTGATTCACGTTCAGCCGCCGACATGTCACAGCTATATCAAAACTTGAAACTGTCGGCATTTTTGGTGATGTTCTGAGCTGTAAGTTGTACGTTGTGCCTCGGGATAGTCGGGATCTTTTATCATATCGTATCAGACTCAGTTTAAATATAGCTTAAACCAATTATAATTATGACTATCCCTTTAAAACACCACTAAGGATAGAAGTATAACAAGTAAAATTTATTGAGATGTTTTCTCTCCCCCGCCGAAGGCGGGGGAGAGAAAACCGCCAACTATTGTTAATGCCCGCTGAAAGGCTGTTTAGTGTGGTGTGTCAGCGGTATAACCATAATTATAATTAACGACACATAATTATTCACTCAGACCGAGCGCACAGCCTGTGATATTCGGCTGTGTGGTCGGGATAAGTCAGAAAAAAAATGACATTTTATATATTTATCAGTATAACATATATTGCACAGATTTACAAGAGTGACTTTGTAAATATTTATAACATATCCCAGTCAGTTGTTGACCTATCACATAGATTTATGAAAGTGTATTTTAGCAAGATAAGTGCCGTATCACGGCATTTGCAAAATACTATGCAAGTATATTGATGTGCGAACAACTTTCGATCACACACCGACAGTTATAATGATAACATTTCAGCGATAAGCATACGGGATAAAAAATGCGGCGGGCACGCATATCACTGCGCCAACAGGTACTTTCCGTTCGGTCGCATATTCTGCTTTTCGGCACAACCGACATTGCAAAAGCAGCTGATATCTGCTATAATAGTAAAGTAGTATATTCAGAGGAGTGATCCCATGTACAAGATAGCAGTATGTGATGACAGTCCCGATGATCTTAAAAAGCTTGCTGAGGTACTGGGGCTGTTTTTCAAAACGCATCAGCTCGATGCGGAGCTTTACAGATACAGCGGCGGTGAGGAACTGCTCAAAGACATGCAGGAATACGATATAGTGTTCCTCGATATAGAAATGAACGGCATAAACGGGATAGAGACCGCACGGCGCATACGTGGCATGGACAAGACCGTGCCGATAGTGTATGTCACCAGTTACAGCAAATACTGGCGCAGCGCCTACAAGGTACACGCTTTCGATTTCATACAGAAACCTTACATCGAGGGCGACATCTTCGGTGTGATGGAGGATTTCCTCGATTCGATAAAGACCGAGGAGAGCGTAAGGATACAGATAGAGACAGACCACGGCACCGAGATAGCTGAGGCATCTGAGGTTTGCTATCTGCTGATACAGAAAAAGCGTGAGGTCATTGTGGGAATGAAAAACGGAGAGCTGACCTCAAACGAAACGCTGAGCCG
>CAMNMO010000149.1 GCA_946544695.1 uncultured Ruminococcus sp.
GGACAGGCGCAGAGACTTTCGAGAGCAAGGTGCACACTCAAGGATGCGCCCATCGTAATACTTGATGAAGCCACTGCAAGCGTCGATGCCGATAACGAAAGCTACATTCAGCAGGCGATATCCGAACTGTGCCGTGGAAAGACACTGCTTGTCATCGCACACAGGCTGAACACCATTGTCGGTGCGGACAAGATAATGGTCATCAAAGACGGCGAGATAGCAGAATCGGGCGACCACGAAAGCCTTATGCGCAAAGGCGGCATTTATCACTCGATGGTGACAAAGCGTGCTGTCAGCACAGGCTGGAAAAATTAAAAAAGGAGTATGTAACATGAAAGAAAAATTTGAAGTCAAGGAGCTTATCAACGTAGGCGTGTTCACAGCGCTGTATTTTGTGGTGGTCTTCGTTACCTGCTTTATTGGTATGGTGCCGATCTGTATGGTGCTGATCCCTCTTATTATCCCGATCGTCGCAGGTATACCGCTAATGCTGTTTTTCTCAAAGATAAAGCGCTTCGGAATGTTTACCATTTCGGGTGTGTTATTCGGGCTTATCATGTTTTTGCTCGGAAGCTATTCGTGGGTGATAATCCTCACCTGCGTGGTCTCTGCTTTTCTTGCAGACTTAGTGCTTATGAGCGGTAAATACTCAAGTGTGAAGTGCTGTGTTGCGGCTTCTTCGGTTTACAGCCTCTGGGGGATCGGTACATTTATCTCACTGTTTTTCGGGTTTCGTGAGGAATATTTAAACAGTATCGTTGACGGATACGGTCAGGAATATGTTGACAAGCTCGCCTCATACACCCCTGCGTGGATGTTCTTTGTCATGGCAGCAATGTGTCTTGTCGGAGGCTTTATCGGCGGTGTTCTCGGCACTAAGGTGCTGAATAAACACTTCCGCAAAGCAGGAATGGCGTAATGCAGGTCGGATTTCAGGGAAACACAAAAAATACCGTCTTTGATCCCGACCCACGGGCTAAACTGGCAATGTTGCTTGCAGTGAACATCATCATGATAAGCGGCGGTTCTGCGGGCGTGGAACTGGTGCTGCGTATTATTTGCGCAGCGCTGCCCTTTGTGCTGCTGGTATCAGTCAGGCATTACCGCACAGCAGTGATATACCTTGCGGCGATGGGTGCTGCTGTTTTTGGCGAAAGCTGCATCCTTCCGCATACAAGCGGCATAGCAGGCATACTTGTGCTGATACCCTGCGGCATACTCACACGTTTCATGGCGGGTTACATGATGTGCTGGTACACTGTGCGTTCCATATCTGTCAGTGAATTCGTAACTGCGATGGAGAAAATGCATGTCCCGTATTTCATAACCATACCCATGTCGGTGATGTTCCGCTATTTTCCCACGCTTGGCGAGGAATACCACGCCGTCAGCGATGCCATGAAAATGCGGCAGATAGGCAGGACTGTGAAAGACCCGCTGACCTACATCGAATATGTGCTGGTACCCATTATGATGTCCACCGTGCGCATCGCAGATGAACTGTCAGCCGCATCACTTACAAAGGGACTCAGCGCAGGCGGAAGGCGCACGCACATCTGTGAGATAAAACTGACGCTTGCAGACCTGTTCATCATTGCAGGTTCAGCGGTGATGATAGTATTATTTTTCGTATATTAGGGTGAAAAAATGATAGTATTTGATAATGTCAGCTTTGAATACACGGCTGTAAATGCTGACGGGATAACAGAATATAAAAACGGCATAAACGGTCTTGACCTGACTGTCAGGGACGGAGAATTTGTTGTGCTTACAGGAAGTTCGGGCTGCGGCAAGACCACTGTAACAAGGCTGATAAACGGGCTGATACCACACTATTACAGCGGTAAGCTTGAAGGCAGTGTCACCATTGACGGCAAAAGTGTGCCCGATACACCGATATATGAAACTGCAAAAAAAGTCGGCAGCGTTTTTCAGGACCCGAGGTCGCAGTTTTTCAATGTGAATACCACTGACGAGATAGCTTTTGCAGCAGAGAACAGGTGTATCCCGCCCGAAAGGATAAAGTCGCTTATAGACAGCACTGCCGCAGAGATGCAGCTTGCCCATCTGCTGGACCGCAGTATTTTCGGGCTGTCGGGCGGTGAAAAACAGCTTGTCGCCTGTGCGGGGATAAACGTGCTGTCGCCCGATATCATCGTGCTTGACGAACCCTCATCAAACCTTGACAGCGGCGCTGTCGAAAAGCTTAAAGCTGTTCTGGGCGCATGGAAATCACAGGGCAAAACGATCATCATCGCTGAACACAGGCTGTATTTTTTGCGTGACCTTGCTGACAGGATGCTGATATTTGAAAACGGCAGGGTAGTCCGTGAACTTGACAGCGCAGCTGTTTCAGCACTTTCCTATGCAGAAACCGACAGTCTCGGCATAAGACCAATGAGTCTTTCGGATATACCTCAGTGCAGCCGTCTGAATAACAGGCGTGCAGAAGTCATAAGCTTTGAAAACTTCTGCTTTACCTATAAGGACGGCAAGCACGGCATAAATATACCGAAGCTTGAACTGCCCGCAGGCGGCATAGTGGCGGTCATCGGCAAAAACGGTGCAGGCAAAAGCACCCTTGCTCGGAACATCTGCGGGCTTGAAAAAAAGTGCAGAGGCGTGATGACACTTGACGGCAAGCCGCTGAACGCCAAACAGCGCCTGAACAACTGTTACATGATAATGCAGGACGTCAACCATCAGCTGTTCACCGAAAGTGTCAGGGACGAAGTTATGCTGAGCATGACCGACAAGACCGTGACAGATGATGTGAAGTCTGCCAAAGCCGACGAGATACTTTTGCAGCTTGATCTTGCACGGTTTGCCGACACCCACCCTATGGCACTGTCGGGCGGACAGAAACAGCGTACTGCCATCGCTTCGGGGATAGCATCGGATAAGTCTGTCATCATCTTCGATGAACCCACAAGCGGGCTTGACCTTGCACACATGAAGCAGGTCGCAGCAGAGATAACAAAGCTGCACGAGATGGGCAAAACGATCCTCATCGTTACCCACGACCTTGAATTCATCATGGCATGCTGTGACCATGTATTGATGCTTGAACAGGGAAGTGTCGTCAGGAATTATCCACTCACGGCAGAAACATCGGGCATGCTGAAAAGCTTTTTCATGAATGCTTAAATATAAAGAACTGCCCGCTTGTCACAGCTTAGTGGCAGGCGGGCAGTTTTATGATCCTTTTATCATGACGTTTTTACAAACGTCCGCAAAGCTTAGGCGGGCTTTAGCTGTTGTATTCAAATTCCACCGAGATTATTTTAGATGTGCTGCCCGCCACGACCTGCAAACTGTCATCGTCTACAAGTTCATTCAGCACCTTGGCGTTTTTCTCGCTTGTCAGGTAGACCACCTTTTTCACCCGCACAGCACCATTAGGGTGAACAAAACCTGCGGGCTTCGGGTCAGTCTCAAAATACGACATCAGGAATGGCATTGTGTAGTCGTGTGTGAAAAAGCATTTGTATCTCAGTTCACGGCCATGCGTGTCGGTGCGTTTTAAGTCCTTCATGTATTCGCCGTCTATGCCGACCGACCTGAGATATGCTATCTCCTTTTCAAGTCCGCCTGGATCCTTTTCAATGGCAAGGCAGGACCACCCTTCGGGGCAGCTTTCCCAGTAGTCGAACCTGTCCATGAACTTCCCCTTGCCGATAAGCCGCATGGATCTTCTTGCAAATGAAGACATGCCCGAACGTTCCATAAGTTCCACATAAGCGCCGTCACTGAAATATATGAGGGCATTTATAGGCTTTTTTGCCCTGCCGTATTCCACCCTGAATCCTTTGTCAGTCCATTCCTTCACCGCACTGTCAAGGTCATGCACGGTGTAGATGATATGTCCCAGTCTCATATTCACGCCTTTGCTGTTTTCAGCCTGAACAGCTTAGCTGTAATATTTGCAAATACCACCGACAAAGCAATGCCTGCGATGACTACCACAGGCAGCGCCCATGCAGGGCTGCTGTTCATCAGTGTTTCTGCGTAGCCTTCGGGCATCTCCTCAATGGCGCAGTCGTAGGTGAAATCACGGTTGAACCATATCTGTCCGTAATAGCCGAAGGTCGAAAAACTCATTATGACGCTTTTTACCACCACCGCAGACCACTTGTCATTGCCTATCACAAGCCCTGCTATCTCTGCAAGTATGCCGATGATGATGATGGGCAGTGCATGCCAGGGGGTGAATTCACCGATAAGCAGGAATATCAGCAGCAGTCCCGCCGAAAAGGAAAGCGCCACGCCAGGTGCCTGTATGCGGTCAAACGCTTTTGCAACCACACCTGTGATAATTATGCCTGCACTTATCTGATACATCACAAATAGCACAGGGTGCACAGCACCCATTCCGCACACAGCCAGCGTGCCCACAAAGTACAGCAGCACATATACCAGCTGCCACAGCGCATTTTTCTTGTTCCATCTGTTTTCCATAAAAACAACTCCTTTGGTTAATGATTCGGGAAAGTGTTAACTTTCCCCATAAAAGCAAAAAATCCGCATAAAGCGGAAATTTTTGTCACTTATATCACAGCCCGAATATCTCTTTCCACCCGGGGTAAAGCAGCGCCTTTACGAAGTCGATATGACGGTAGGCTTCTTCCTCAGTAAGACCGTGCCTTACGATCTCAAATACCAGGTGTATGTATTCGGTCGACAGTATATGCCATTCCATCTCGGTAAGCTTTCTGACATTCCTGCCTGCTTTTTTCAGTATCTCGGCGTACTGCTTGTTCGCCTGAGTTTCGATGTCAATAAGATCCTCTTCAAAGCTTTCATAGGGCGAACCCGCCGAACAGCAGATAAGCAGCCTCATGCCGTCATAATGCGAAAAGATAGTGTCTATCATGGTCTTTGTCCATTCTTCACCGAAAGGGTCAAAGTCAGCCACATCACCCGTCATGCTTTCAGAACCGTCATTCTTAATGGCTTCAAAGGTTTCCAGCGTGTCCTTCACAAGATAATGGAACATGTCGTCCTTACCCTTGAAATGCTTGTAAAGCCCCGCAGTGGTTATGCCCACATTTGCAGATATGCGGTTAAGTGAAGCTTTCTCGTAGCCGTATGTGAGAAATTCCTCTTTCATGCATCTGATTATCTTCAGATTGGTGGCGGTTTTATCCTTTGGCATAAGCTGTACCTCGTTGGCTAATGGTATTAACTGTTGATAGTTTATCATATTAACTAACGATTGTCAAGACTTTTTCATAACGTCATCAAATGTTTTCACACCTGTGACAGTTGTGAATTATTTTAGATAATAGCGAGTTGATATTCTCCTGTCCCTTACGGCGGGGGAATGATAAACACCTTATAGCGGCGTGCCGACATGACAGCAATATATTGATTGTCGGCAGCCAACGCTGATAAAATATCAGATGTTTACCGTGATATTTTATCTCCGCTGCTTGATTTTTACAGACCGATATGCTATAATAGTGTGAGGTTATTCAAAACTAACTGCGTGCGGTGTGCATGCAGTATATTTTACGGAAAGAGGGGTAATAAAATGGTTCTGGCTTTTATAGAGGGACTGGTGCTGTCGTTTATCTTGCTGCTTGTTTGTGTTGTAAATATCCGAAATGGTCCTGTCGGCGGTGTTCATTATTATTCTAAGGAAGTTCAGCGGCGTGTGGTGGACATGTGTCTTATCACCGAAGCACAGATAAAGCGCAACCGCAGTTTGTCGGGGCTGGCGTTTATGGCAGGCTTGCTGATAGCGTCACCGCTGATGGTGTTCTGTGTCAACGGTGCAAAAACATTCGGGCAGGGATTTGCCCAGCTGATAATGGTCTATCTGGTGTGCGGTGTGTTTGACCGTGTATTTATCGACTGGTACTGGGTGGGTCACACAAAAGCCTGGCTGATAGAGGGCACAGAGGACCTTATGCCTTACATAAATTCATCTGCATGGGTGAAGAAGATAGAGATGACCATTGTGCTTTATCCGCTGCTTGCAGCGCTGCTGTCATGGGTGCACACGCTTATCTGATGAAGCTGTCGTTCGTTATAGGTAAAACACGGTAAGTCGGAACTCATGATGAGATCAGACTTTTCAAATATGCATCATAACGGCACCGAAGCCCCTCGGAGTTTTCTGAGGGGCTTCGGTCATATCTGCGTACAGCTCGGTATTTACCCTTGAAAAAGCCCTGCACCTATGCTATAATATAACAAATGAGTCAAAGGCGGTGAGGTATATGTTAAGAATTGCGATCGTTGATGATGAGCCGATCGTAGTAGATGAGATACGGAATATCGTTATATCTTTCTTTCGGGAGCAGGGCAAGACGATCGACATATCCTGTTTTTCAAGCGGTGATGAGATCATCAGCAGTCATCAGAAATATGACCTGGTATTTCTTGACATTCAGATGTCGGGTATAAACGGCATAGAAACTGCTGACATGCTGAAAAAGAAATACAGTAAGCTTAACATAGTATTTGTGACGGGACACCTCGAATATGCTTTTGATGCTTATAGGGTACACCCCAGCGGTTTTCTCTCAAAGCCCGTAGATGAGGACGCTATACGTCGTGAACTTGAAGATCTGCGTTACCCGATGATCGAGGAGCCGACTGTTACTGTACAGTGCAGCCCCTTTGCCATATTTGTCGGCGGTGAACCCTTTGACTTTATATCGGTGCAGACTAAGGAGCTGTTTGCTTATCTCGTATACAAAAACGGCGCAATATGTTCCAACGAGGAGCTGATAGATGTGTTTTTCGGGGGCGAGATGAGCAAAAAAGGCAGATTACGGCAGCTTATCATGGATATGAGGAACAGTATCGAGAAATACAGTAATTATGAAATTTTTGTTAAGAAGTATGGCAGGGTCGGCATTGACCCAAATGCAGTTAAAATTGTAGGAAAACCCG
>CAMNMO010000150.1 GCA_946544695.1 uncultured Ruminococcus sp.
TTTATCCTGCCGCAGCTCATTTTACCCTCGGGGCATCTTCCTGTCATAACGCAGGAAGGTCCTGCGTTCTTGAAAACATGGGGTGCGGCTTCATAACACAGTCTCAGCATCTCATCTGCGACAGCCTTTATCTCCCACTGTGCTCTGTTGCAGCAGCGGTGTTTAAAAAAGTTGAATAAAGTCCTGACATTCATTGTTACTACTATCTTGGTCTCACATGCGTTCGGCAACACGAACCTTGCGTCCTCATTTGCCTTTTTGCGGGCGTTTCTTGCAGCAGTTTTTTCGTCCTGCCCCTGTGAGATAAAGTCAGCCGTGTGCTTTTCTGTGAGAATGTCGGCTATCTTTTCATAGCTTTCTGTAAGTGCTTCCATAGACCTTTCAAACTCTGCCTTAGCTTCGGGCACAGCTTCTATTTCGGGCGGCACTATGAATTCAAAGCCGTTCTCATTAACATAGCGCTGACTTTTCTGCGAATAGGAAGCTATCCTGTGGCGCACCAGCTGATGCGAACAGGCACGGGATATGCCCTCAATGCCAAAGGTAAAGCTGACATGTTCCATAGGGCTCTCGTGACCGATAGAAGCCAGCATACTGATGAAGTTTTCGACCTTATCATCAGTTAGTCCGTCTTTCAGAGACCCGATATCGCTGCTTGAATAACAAAGCTTTGCAGCAGTCGCAATGACCTTTTCGGGCTCGGGGGTATGGGCAATGAGCATTACCTTCATTTAAACAACTTCCCTTCTTTTCATAGATACTAATATTATACCATTATTCTTTCATCAAGTCAATAATTATTCTTAAATTTAACAAAATAACCACGATTTCAGGCTCATTTTCCCTGCCTTTGAATAAATATCATAATTATTTAAGCTGACATCTGCCCGAACAGATAAAAATGCCCCGAAACATTCAGCTGCTTCGGGGCGTTGTATCACTTATTCTTTTGGGCTATCTTATGCATAAATCCTGCTAACTCATCTGTTTTAAGCATGGGTGCCATGTGTCCGCCGTCAACATACATCAGCTCTTTGTCGGGAGCCTCGACCTTATCAAAATATGCGGCAGCTTCCTCTGCCATATTGATATAGCCCGTGTCTTGCTTGCCCTCGATCACATAGAACGGTATCTCATATTTCGTCCTGCCTGAAAGGGACATTTCCTGTACCATATTGAATGCATTTGAAGAATTCTCACCCTGCTGTTTATCTATGTCAGCATTATAATTCTCCGAAAATCCCAGACATTGAAGCTGTTCTTTCAGAGTGCAGTTGGGATTGAACCAAAGGGCAGCATACATATTCTCATCTGCGTCCTTGAAATAATCATCGTAATAGCAGTATTTATCGCTTAGTTTATCTATATTATCTGACTCCTCGTCGGACAGTACTATCTTCTGAGGATCAAAGGCTTCTGCAAGCTTGTGCATTTCAGGGTCATTTTCCGACTGTTTCAGCGCCCAGTCCTTGAAACGCTGCTGACTTTCGGGAATATCTACCACCAGGGACATAGCAACGACAGCATCGTATCTGTCGGGATATTCAAGGGCGAGATTTGCTGCATATATCGAACCCCAGGAGATGCCCATAACAGTAATCTTGTCTTTGCTGAGATGCTCTCTGAGATAGTCCGTCATCTCAATGCCGTCCTGCATCATGGTTTCGGCGCATAGCAGCTCGTCTACCTTATATTCGGGATAATTGTGACCAAATCCCCTCTGATCCCAGCTTACAACAGTATAGTCTTCACTGAGTCTGCGCAGTATGCTCCAGTCCAGCCAGCTCGTAGCGCCGCAGGGACCGCCGTGAAGATAAAGCAGAACGGGATTATCCTTATCCTGACCGTAGATGTTTATCCACTGCTTAGTACCGTTTATATCCACATACATCGTTTCGTTTATGCCGCCGTCGGGAGTTCGGTTGTTTACCGCTTTGCCGATCAGCCTTGATATAAACAGTATAGCTATCAGTGATACTATTAGTATCAGCAGCCCAAGCAGTATCTTGCCTGTTACTTTCAGTACCTTCTTCATGTTCTGTTCCTCCGTTTGTTCTTTTGTGTTTTTTTTCTGTGTTAACACGTTAAAGTGCTATGTTGGATTATACCATGTGTAACGCATAATGTCAATTTCGACATATCAAAATCTACATTTTTAACAGCCGTTACATTCTGCTTACACAGATGAACGATAGTCCATACAAATTTATAAATATAATAACAAAAGAAAACATCGGTTTTACAGGATCAAAGCGATCTCTTTTTCACGGGTATAAGTTCGATATAACCTCTTTCACCCCGTGGTTCAAGCTGTATCCGTGGCTCATCTTTATCCCACTCCAGCCCGATAAGAGCAGGGTCATAGCGTTTTTCAGTTTCCCATATCTCGTTTATGGCTTCGACATAATCCTCCTCAGCAAAGGGCTCACCCTGAAACATGAGATACTCGCATTCGGGCAGTTCGATGATATCGTAACCCTCGGGTATAATTCCGTTATAGCTCATATCGACTTCCGTTCCCTGAACATAGCGGCCGGTGCCTGCGGGACGGTACTTTTCGGGCAGCCAGAGGCATACAGGTTCACCGCAGACCGAGCGTATGCTCAGCAGTATGCCCCAGACATCGCAGCCAACTTCGCTGCAATAGCTGAAATATTCATCGGCTTTTATGCCCCGCTTGATTATGACCTTTCTTGCAGGTCTGGTCGTTCTTGTGATAAAGATATTTCTTGTGTCAGTCATGATATGTTCCCTCTTTTCATCAGTTTCTGTGAGGGTGGGAACAAACAGCTGTATGGGTACAGGGCTCATGGCATATTCTTTCGGGTTTAAGCCGAACTCGCTCCTGAAAGCACGCTGATAACCGTCAACACTGCCAAAGCCCATATCCATAGCGGCGTCTATAACACGGCAGTTTTCATCTCTCAGCCGCAGCGCTGAACGGCTGAGTTTCAAACGCCTTATATAGCGGGCAGGTGTCATACCTGTGAATTTTGCAAAAAGCCTTGAAGCATACCATGGGCTGAACAGTGATACCTCTGCCAGCTGTGCAGGGGTAATGACCTCGTCGATGTGTTCTTCGATATACTTCTGCATTTTACGTACCGCCTCAGCGTGTTCGTTCATTCATCTCACCTCACAAGCATATTATATCAGATACATCATTTTCTTTCACGACTATTTTTGCAAAGATGAAAAAAGGCAGAACAACGTCTGCCTTAAATACTATTTCACCGATGACAGCAGTTCATCGGCATTTTCAAGCATCAGTTCAGTGATGTTGTCGCCGCCCATTATCCTTGCTATCTCATATTTTCTGCCTTCGTGATCAAGCTTGCGCACACTGGTGACTGTCCTGTCACCGACCACATTCTTCTCGATAAGCAGGTGGCGGTCAGCCATAACAGCTATCTGTGCCAGGTGGGTCACGCACAGCACCTGTCTGTGCCGTGATATCTGTCTAAGTTTCAGACCTATCTTCTGTGCGGCACGTCCGCTGACACCTGTGTCTATCTCATCGAAAATAAGGGTATCTATCGAATCTTTCTCAGCTATAACATTTTTGAGCGCCAGCATGATACGTGAAAGCTCACCGCCCGAAGCTATCCTTGCGATGGGGCGTGGTTCTTCACCGAGATTGGCAGATATAAGGAATTCTATGCTGTCCATACCGCTGAGTGTCAGCTTGCCTGCTTTCTGCTCAACGACCAGACGCACATTTGGCATGTTCAGGAATGCCAGTTCCTCAGTGACCTGCGAAACGAACCTTTCAGCCGCTTCACGCCTGTGGTCGGAAAGAGTTTTAGCCTTATGAGAGACTTCTGTGAGCAGGCGGTTCTTCTCGTCAAGCAAAGACTGTATGCTCTGCTCGGAACCTGTCAGCTCAGCCAGTTCTTTTTCGCTCTTATCAAGGGTCTCCATGACGTCTTTCAGCTCGGGTCCGTACTTCTTGCAAATCTTGCGAAGGTCGTCCGACCGCTGATTGAGCCAGTCAAAGCGCTTTGGGTCAACATCGAGACTGTCCAGTAATGCCGAAAGCTCTCCTGCAATGTCATCAAGCTCTATCGCCGCAGAATTCAGGCGCTCATAAAGAGGAGTCAGTTCACCCATGATATCTGTGAACCTGTCAAGCTTGTCAGAACATTCAGACACCATTTCTGACACACCTTCGGTGTCATCATCACCTGCCAGCATCATTTGTGCAGCGTATACAGCTTCTGAAATGGCAACTGCATTTTTAGATATATCCAGTTCTGCGGCTATCTGTTTTTCCTCATCGGGATCGGTGATGTTCAATGCCCTGATATCTTCAATGATCTCCTCAAGCTCGGATATCCTGAATTCTTTCCTTCCCTGTTCTTTCATAAGCTTGTTTATCTGCTTGGCAATGCCCTGAAGCTCATGGAAAGACTTCTGATAATCTGCTATCAGTTCTTCCGATTCAGCATAGCTGTCCAGGATATTGATGTGTTTTTCGGGTGCCATAAGTATCTGGTTATCATGCTGACCATGTATGTTGACCAGCAGCCCGCCGATATCCCTCAGCAGTGAAACGTTCACAGCACGCTGATTGATACGTGCTATACTTCCTCCGTCAGAACGTATCTCTCGTGTGAGAAACAGCTGACCTTCTTCGCACTCGACGCCCATTTCATCGAGCTGCGCCAGCACTTCGCTGCCGATATCGGTGAAAAGTCCCGATATGACGGCTTTATCAGCACCGGTGCGGACGATATCTTTAGTGACACGCTGTCCCAGTATCGCATTGATACCGTTTATCAGTATGGATTTACCTGCACCTGTCTCACCTGTGAAAGCATTGAAGCTTTCCGAAAATTCGATCGATGCTTTTTCGATAACTGCCAGATTTTCGATATATAGCTCTCTTAACATTATTTTACGTCCTTGCTGTACAGAATGGTATTCAGCTCACGCACAAGCCTTTCGGCGTCCTTCTGGGTACGCATGAGCATAAATATGGTGTCATCGCCTGCGATGGTGCCGACGGAGTTTTCGATATCAGTGCCGTCAAGCTTTGCGCAGACTGCCTGTGCCATGCCGACATGACTTTTGATAACAACAGTATTCATGGCATAGTCCACACTTATCACCGCTGAGTGAAGCAGCTGCAAAGTCTCGCTGTTGTCACGGCTGAGACCTTCCCTGCTGAGACGGGGTACAGAGTATCTGCTGTTGCCCATCTCATCGCTGACTTTGATGAGCGAAAGTTCCTTGATGTCTCTTGAAAGCGTTGCCTGTGTGACATTGAGCCCGTTTTCTTCAAGTGCGGCACGAAGGCTTTCCTGCGTATCTATGGCTCTTTCCTGCACCAGCTTCATGATAAGCTCATGCCTGTTTGTCTTCATAATTATCCCTCCGTATCTTTTAGAGGTCTCATAAGCTTGCTGTTTACTGACGAGAAGAAGCTGCCGCCGCAGATATCGATGATATCAAGGCTTTCAGCCGCCCTGCGGATATTGACCTCATCGCCGTCGGAAAGCTTGTAAACTATATTTCCGTCAACATTGAGATGTACGTGAGCATTGTCGGCAGTATGGCATTTGACCGTAACATTGCTGCCCGCAGAGAATATCATAGACCTTGCAAACAGCGAATGCGGGCATATCTGGGTGAACTCTATACACTCCATTTCAGGTTCGATGATGGGTCCGCCTGCTGACATGGAGTAAGCTGTTGCGCCTGTTGCAGTCGAGAATATCACGCCGTTAGCCCTGAGCGAAGATACCAGCTGACCGTCCTTCAGAACTTCAAAATCAGCGATCTTACAGTCATCAGCACGGGATACGACCACATCATTCAGCGCAGTGCAGATAGCTTCATTGTCTTTGGTAAAAGCTTCGAGCATCATTCTTTTGCTTATGGAGTAATTGCCTTCTTTGAGAGTACGCAGCAGATGCAGCTGAGTATGTTCGAGCGAAGCCATGAAACCAAGTCTGCCGCAGTTTATGCCGAGTATCGGTTTTTTTAGCTTTGAAGCCCTGCCTGCGCATTTAAGGATAGTGCCGTCACCGCCGATGGCGATTATCACATCGGCATCTTTCATGCATTCTTCGGTGCTGCCATATCTCATGTCCTTAACGTATGAGAAAACTTCCATGTATTTCTCACTGACTGAGAATTCGATACCGCTGCTTCTCAGTACCTCGCATGCCTGTTCGGTATACTCGGCGCAGTTCTTTTTGCCAAGGTTCGGATATAAAAAAACTTTCATTTTACTCACCCACTAAAAATGCACTTTCTGCCAGTTTCCTGACGTCTATTGATACCGAGCGCTGCTCTTCCCTCTTTTCTAAATATGCCAGATATTCCCTGTTGCCGTCGCCGCCTGTTATGCCCGAAGGTACTATGCCGCAGACTGAAAGTCCGCAGTTTTCAAACAGAGATATCATACTTTCCAATACTTTTACATGGTCTTTCTTATCCTTGACTATGCCCTTTTTGTTGAGAGCGGCTTTGCCTGCTTCAAACTGAGGTTTTATCAGAACTATCATTTCGCCGCCGTTTTCAAGGCAGCCTGCCAGAGCAGGCATGACAAGTGTCAGAGATATGAAAGAAAGGTCAACACTGATAAGTTCGGGCAGATCGGGGAAATCACCCGGTGTCAGGTATCTGGCATTGACACCTTCCATGTTGACTACCTGCTTATTGACAGCAAGTGTTTTATCAAGCTGACCATGACCCACATCGACAGCATACACAAGCTTAGCGCCCCTGTTGAGCAGGCACTGAGTAAAACCGCCTGTCGATGCGCCTATATCCGCACAGACTTTCCCGTTGACGTCAACAGGATAAGCCTGAAATGCAGTTTCAAGTTTTATAAGTCCCCTGCCGACATAATCAAAGCTGCCGTCATCAGCTTCAACACTGACACCATC
>CAMNMO010000151.1 GCA_946544695.1 uncultured Ruminococcus sp.
TGCTGTACAATATATAGTTTTTACATTGCTGGCGCTGGCAGGGCTGGTGACGACGATAGCTGCGGTCGGTGCTGTCATCACAACGGCAGAAGAAAATGGTTCGGCTCCGATGACAGCGGGGGCTGCTGCGGCATTACTGACTATCGTTATGCTTACAGGCATAAGCATAGGCGGTCTTGTAAGGCTGCGTGACCTAAAAAGGCTTACCTTCCCGACGGCAATTATGATGATGGTGTTCACCGCACTTGCAGGCTTCACATTTTCTGCAATGGTATCCGACCGTGACGGTTACTATGACCTGTATGCCATACTTTTCGGGACGGCGGCGCTGCTGGGCACGGGCACTTTCTTTCTGGGGCGGCATGCTGACAAGATATCGCCTGATGTACTTTTTGCACACAAAAACACTCTGCTGGGGGAAAGGTTTTATGCTGACAAGGGTGAATGGGCGTGGGACGCTGCATACAGGGAGTATTTCGGTGACAACGAAGAACGTCAGCTGCCCGACAGTGTTGTATGCAAGCTTTACGAATATGCAGCAATGCCCATAGTCTGCTATGTCTGCTGGCTGGTAAGGCGTGAACTGCTTACTGATGAGTTTTATGAACTTATCCCGCAGGATGTCACAGATGAGATAAAACAAGGCAGGGGCGACCCCGTTTCGATGCTTTCGTACAATGACTACACGCTGACAGCAGATATGCTGACAAGAGCGGTGTTTTCATTTACAGGTGACTATTATCAGGACAGCCTGCGCCGTGAAAAACACGCTTCACCTTACGATGCGTACAGTCAGAGTTATCAGTTTGATTATTTTGATATCATCGGCGGAGGAAAGAAATACTATGTGAATGAGTTTTCATGGGAGCGTCAGCTGAAGCTTGAACAGGTGCTGGACAGCAGGTTTGAAGAATACGATATCAGCGGGATATGGGACTATGCCGAACACACTGTTGTCAGCAGCACTATTTTCGGTGATATCACAGTGACGGCTGCACCGAATGTCGATGAAGGGTACATACAAAAATGCATTGCGCATATCACTGCACCCGATGATGAACTGGAAGAAAAGATATACCGCAGCCTGTATGATGCTGCAAAACTATACGGCGAAACATCATCAGACAGGGAAAGCGTGTTTGCAATGCTTGCAGACCCTGTGATGACAGTGTATGTCCCGAAGGGTGACGAACCTGCATACAGTCTGACCGGCGGTGAGGAGACAGAAGATGACCTCTACGGCAGTCTGACCATAAGGGGCAGCTATGTTTCGGAGTTCATGACAGATGATGAGATCATCTGCCCGTGGAGCGAAAAGTTTGAAATGAAGATGCTGCTCGATGACAGCACTGACCAAAACACCCGCAGGGTAGGGCTGATACCCGTCCGAATGGGCGGAAGCAGCGATGCTGACAACACCTTCTCCGCACCCGTTGTCATAGCCGACTTTAAAGACAGGTGTGACAGGCGCATAGACTGCCTGTGTATACAGGGCTTGCACCTGAGATACGACTGTCAGCCCATATACAAAGATGACAGGGCAGTTGGGGTAAAGGTGACAGCTGATGCCGATGACGGCAGGAGGGTATTCAGCGATCAAATCGAAAAGCCTATATAAAGGAGCAGATATTATGAAAGACGGCAGGAGAGTAATATGGTTCAACCACTGGTTCAGCCAGGCGTATAATTTTATAGAACTGCTGCGGCGTGATGAGCGAAACTACATCATCGCAAGCGCTAAGGTCGAGGACTTCGTTTTCGGGGCGGCGGCAGATGAGCGTTACACCGAACCCAGAGGTGTGGACGGGGCTCAGTATACACAGTGGGCGCTGGATTTCTGCAAGGAACACGGGGTAGATGTGTTCTTCCCGAAACGCTGGCGTGCTGAGGTGGTAAAGCACATAAGCGAGTTTGAAGCCATAGGCACACACGTTACGGCAGACGGCAACACCGAACAGAACGATATGCTTGAAAGCAAGATGAAGTCCTGCATATATATGCGTGACAACGGACTCTGCGCTGTGCCGATGATGGAGCGAATAACCACAGTTGAGGGCTTTGAGCAGGCTTATGCGGCAGTGAAGGAAAAGTACGGCAGGCAGCACAAGGTCTGTGTTAAGGCGGACCGTGATGAGGGCGGCATTACCTACCGCAGACTGTATGATGCAGATGCACCCAAGTCTATGCCGGAAGATATAAGCTATGAAGCATATCTGGCTGACCTTAAAAGCAGACCGAAGATATACCCCACTGTGGTAATGCCCTATCTCAGTGAACCCGAGATAAGCATTGACTGCATGCGCACCGAAAACGGTCTTATCGCTGTGCCCAGATGCAAGGTGGACAGGCATATCACAGCACTGAGGTTCGATAAGGAGTTTATTGATATCGCACAGCGCATATCCGAAAAAGTGGTGATAGATTACCCCTACAACATACAGCTGCGCCCCCTCAACGGCGAACATGTTTTCATGGAGATAAACACCCGCATGGCAGGCGGTTGTTACAAGGCTGCGGCGGTGGGCGTGAATTTCCCGCAGCTGGCTGTTGACCATGCCTTTGGCGACAGCATAGATGTTGAGTCTGTAAAGAGCGGCATGAGAGATGTGCGTGTGGGCGATGTGGCAGGGTTTATCGTGATGCCCGATAAGTGAAGTTCGGGCAGGCGGTAACGGCAGTTAAAATAATAGAATAAATATAACAAATCTCTGAATGATCTATTGACGAGAGTATAGAATTATGATATAATGATTCAAAACTTATGCTGTGCGTCTGCTGATATGCACGGCATTGCTGTATTTATCAACACCATAAACGGGCGATGATATGCTGCGGGCTGTGGCTGATGCGGTGAAGAAGGAATTCGGCAGCAGTGACAGCTTCCGTGTGGGCGGCGATGAGTATGTGGCATTCGCAGTTGACAGCACAGAGGAAGAAGTATCACGCAAGGTGAGGGCACTTTGCGGTGCGATAAAGCAGATGGGCTATCATGCAGCTGTGGGATATGAGTGCAGCGAGATCCCCGAGATAGATATGAACTCGCTGATAGTCAAGGCGGAGTCAAGAATGTACAGGGACAGATCTGACTATTACAGCAAGCATGACAGGCGTGCGAGAACGTAAGTGTGACGAAGAAAAATATGAGTCACAGCTTTCCCGATATTTAGCGGGAAATGCTGTGGCTTTTTGCTGTAAAGGGGCTGATTTGAACGTAATTGCGCAAATAGTTTATGAGCAGTGTAAAAAATTGGTCAAATATGCTATTGACGCAGGGCTGCTTGTCATGGTACAATGCTAAAGGCGATATTTCGCAGTGAAAGGAAATGTAAAATGAAGAAGATAACAGCTATATTACTGGCACTTGTTATGTGCTGCGGCGTTCTGGCAGGCTGCGGTGACAAGGGTGCTGACAAAGAAAGCAGCGCAGCTAAGTCAGATACAAAGGTGTCCGCTGATGAAAAGGCAGAAGGCGAGACCTCTGAAAACGAGGACGAAGCAGAGGTAGAACTGACTCTTGCGCAGGAATATTCAAAGTCGCTGGAAGGCAAGGATTTCAGGACAGTGATGGTAACATCATCTGATTTTATGGACGACAGCACCACGATCGTGCAGGTCAGCGGCGAAAATTATTACATGGGTCTGGGTTCACCCGATGAAAGCATGACAGAGCTTTACATGCTGGACGGTGTGATGTATGTGCTGAGCGCTTCCGAAAAGAGCTATTATAAGGACGAGGAGCCTGATGAGCAGTATCTTAACATAGATGTGAGCAGCTATGCGATGGGCATTGACGACACCTATGTTTTCGTAAGCAGCGAGGAAACTGCTGATGGTCTGACTTGTGAGACTTACCACGCACCCGACCTGATGACAGGCAAGATGCCCTCAGATGACGAGGAAAGCGAAGCAACAGTTTATAAATACTATTTCAACAAGGAAGGCGGCACACCTGTCAAGGTTGAAATGAGTGCCTACGGACTGGAGCAGACCACCACATTTGATGAGTTCAGCTTTGAGGTATCTGCAATAGAGCTGCCTGATATTACAGGCTGGACTGATGATACCGAGGCCAATGAGGGCGGTGAGATACCCGAGGGTGAGGCTGAGTACAGCGATGACGAGACTGAAACACCCATTGTCGAGATAGAGCAGGCAGAAGCTGCTGAGACAGAATGAAAAAAACACAAAAAGCCTTACCGCTGCGGTAAGGCTTTTTTTATCGGACGATGATGACGCTGCCGTCATCGAAGATCACGGAATAGCGAGTGTTTTTGTATTTATATATAAAGCTGGTGTCGCTGTCGGCGGGGACTTCAATGACCTCGCCGTTCAGACATTTGTCCTTAAATTCGTACTCGTTCAGATCTGTTTCAAGTTCAAGCTTTGTTGAAGCACCGTCACCCGCTCCACCGAAAAAACGCATGTATCTCAGCGGGCGGACGTCATCGTTGATGACAACGCCCATGCGTTCGCTGATATCGTTTTTCACAGCATCGGTGAATATCAGCCGATAGTCATAGACAAAGGTCGAGACCATAGCGCTGAACACGCCTGCAAATAACACGATGATGATGACTGCTGCCCTTAAAAGTCCCGCAAGCACCTGCCCTTTTAAAGTTGACGGAGGTTCAGCGGTACGGTATCTGCGGCGGGCTTTCCTGATAAGCAGACCTGCCGCAAGTGCGGCAAGGTAGATGAAGAACAGATATCTCATTACTGCCTGATGGTGCTGCCAAGTGCAAGCGATGACAGATTGAAGATGTTGTAGTCATAGTCCAGATATTGCTTTGCTTTGTCTGCAAGCTGTTTATAGCCGCTGTCATTTACATTGTCGGTATCGCAGTAATGTCTGATGTCATTGTACTTTTCGTTGATGAGGTCACGGTACTGCGGTTCAAGCACAACAGCTGCTGCATCTGCCGAAAGCTCGGTCATTTCACGTATATCACCGTAGGTCATCTGATCGGGGCAGAATTCCATGTTGTAGCGTGCGATGAGCGCATCGGGTCTTGAAAAGCAGAGAACTGCGAAGAACAGTGTGAACACTACAGCAGCTGCCTTCATGAAAGGAAAGCCGGTGCGGAACTGCCTTATGATGACGAAAATGAACATCAGTGAGGTCAGCGCCATGAACCATGTTGTGTAAACACGCAGCTGTGTCAGTCCGAAATTTTGGATATATAATACCATCTTGCTGATGGCGGTCGCAGTTATCAGCAAGGTGAATACCGAGATGATGACGGTGTATAATTTCAGGGTGAAGGGCTTTTCCTCGCCTGTCTTTTTCGAGAAGAAGTTGATGAAGAATATCACGCCCGCATTTATCAGGTCAATGGCGAAAAGCTCGAAAAATCCACGCCTTGCATATTCGGCGTAGCTGTAATTCTCAGGCAGGCTGCCCATGAATGCGGAAAGGAAATAGTTTGCCTGAGAAATGAAGAACAGCACGTAAAGCAGGCAGATAGGTGTCACTGCGGAATACACTGCCAGGTTTGCGGCAATGCGCATCTTTTTTGTGGACTGTACGCATTTTTCTTCGTCAAGTGCTTTTATCTTTTCGGGGTGAGTGTGGGAATAGATGAGTCCAAAAATGTACCCCGATACAGGTATCGACATCGCTGCCTGCACCACAAAGTTGAATACGTTGTTGACATTTATCAGTTCAGTCAGCGAATTCAGCATCAGTTCAACACCACGGTCAGCCGAGACCAGCAGAGTTCCCACCACGATGGTCAGGGGCAGTGCGATGAGGAAACCGATTATGACTGCTTTTGCATTTGAACCTGTGCGTGTGCTTTGCACTGCACTGTTGGCAGCAGAATATTCTTTGCTGAAATGTGAGAAGGGGTTCTCGAAATTGCACTTTAGCATCTCAAAGAGCGTAAAGCGCCCGAACATAGGCTTTTGCGCAGTCACTGTGTAGATCAGGTAACAGCAGCCCAGATGCAGGAAAACAGTATCCAGCACCTTTATAAATGTGTTGTCAGTCAGTGAAAATACCAGCGAAAAAGCCAGCATGATCCCTGTCCAGAGCTTATGTGAAGGTGAAAATCTGTACTCGCTTTTGCGTAGGTAAATTATCACCGCAGCGAACAGTATGATGTAGAAAACTGTGGTAAAAAAGCTCTTTGAATGCCACATAACAAAATGTACGAAAAGGAAGGAAAGCAGTGCAGCTGCAAAAGACAATATTTTTTCACGCTTGCTGAAAACAACTTTCTCCACGGGCTTTGTCTGCGGGAATGTGTTGTAGTACATGCCGTTGTTCGCACCGTAATACGGCGGATAAGGCTGAGGTACAGCCTGCTGCATCGGCTGCGGTGCAGGCTGGGGAGCGGACTGCTGAAAGTCTTTATTTTCATTCTCGTTCATACTATCGTCTCCTTTTGTCGTGTTCAGATCTGTGATGGTATCTGTCCTGATAAACGTACACTATCCGCCGGGCTGTGCGGCATCGTAAATGTCGGTAACTTCGCCTTTCTCATCAAAAACTATGTAGTAATAATGTTTCAGATGATCGGGCATTATGGGACCGTTGTCGGTATAGATATAGTAAGCTATCCTGCCTGCGCTGCCTTCGTTGTAGCTGCCCAGATCATATTCGCCGTAGCGTTCTATGACGCTGCTGATATTGTGGCTGTACACATATCTGTTATCGAATCTGTAAGAATCGGGGTGACCTGTCAAGAAAAAGAGCATTGAAATGAACAGACCTGTATCAGCCGCAAGTATGCCTATGTATCTTAGTGTTTCACGTCCACGTCTTTTCGCTGACGCCATCAGTATCAAGGCTGCGCATGCAACGATTATGATAACGACTGTGATTGCGCAATAAACCGCTATCTCATTCCAAC
>CAMNMO010000152.1 GCA_946544695.1 uncultured Ruminococcus sp.
TGAACATGCATTACGGCTGTAAAATATGGTGTTGAGTGTATTCTCCCCCGCCGTAAGGCAAATGCGTGAACGCATGGGGGAATACACAAAAATACAGCTGTGTTTTGTCAAAATTGATTTCCGTGCCAAAACTCCCGCATTCAGCCATAAGATAAAAACAGTGCTGATGACGACATGTCTCTGCACATCATCATCAGCACTAAATATCAGCCTTTAATTTGCAACATACATCTGCCTGTAAGGATTGCGGCTGTCAGGCATGACAACAGTATATGTATGATCCAGAAGTTCATCAAGGTCATGACCGAAATAGAAACAGAAGCGACGCAGATAGTGTGCGATCTCCTCAAGTTCTGTGCTGTCGGCGATATGAGTATGTACCTGATGAGGAAAATGAATACTCTTGCAGTCCGAGCGCAGATACATTTTACCGCCATGCATGCCTGTTGACGGGAAATTGCCCACTATCGGTCTGTCGCTTTCGGTAAGTCCCAGTACGATGATAGTACCGCCCGCCTGATATTCTCCGAGGAAACTTCCCGCATTTCCGCCTATTATCAATGCAGGCTGTTTTTCCTCATAGGCTTTCATGTGTATGCCTGCACGGTATCCTGCATTGCCCTGCACATAGATCCTGCCGCCACGCATCGCATAGCCGACAGCATCACCTACGTTACCGTGTATAACGATGGTGCCGTCGTTCATCGTATCACCGACTGCGTCCTGTGCATTGCCCATTACTTCTATCTTTGCGCCGTTAAGATAAGCTCCCAGCGCATTTCCCGGTATACCGCTGACAGTGACCGTCTTATCCGAGATACCTGCTGCAAGAAAGCGCTGACCAAGACAGTCTGTTATCTTGCAGCTGCCCCTTGCCTGACGCAGTGTCTCATTTAGTTCACGGTAATCGAGCCCTGTTGCATTTATATTCATTATACCACACCTCCAAGCTTCTTTCTGCGTACCTCGGAACTGAATATCGCCAGAGAAGGTTCCTTTTTCAGTTCATTGAGATCCACGTCTTCAACAGATGTCTTTTCACGCACAAGCGAAGTATATATGCCTGCCCTGCTGACATCACCTATTACTATGAAGCCTGCTAATTTGTCATTTCTGACATACAGCCTTCTTATGCTGTCAGCACTTTTCTCCTCATATACCTGTGCATCCTCGGGATAAGCACCTGCTGTTGCACAGTGAAGTCCGAAGAAACCTATGGAGTTCATCGGTATCAGGTCGCTAAGTGAACTGCTGCCGCCTGCCATATTTACGCCCGCACATCTTCCCTGCATATATGCATTGGGAAGTATGGCAAGAACTCTCTGTGTGCCTGTTGAACTGTCAAAGCCTTCGGAACAGTCACCTGCTGCATACACATCTGCAACGGTTGTCTGCATTTCGCTGTCTATGACTATTCCCCTGTCAACTTCACAGCCCGCCTGTGCCGCAAGCGAAGTTTCTGCACGAACCCCCACCGCAAGCACCAGTATATCAAAACCGACCTTTGCACCGCTTTTCATAACAGCAGTATTTTTATCGAACCTTACTGCCGTATCACCGAGCATAAACCTGATACCGTGCTTTTCAAGGTGAGACTGCATCACTGCTGCGCACTCACTGTCAAGGATAGATGAAAGCACCCTGTCTGCAAGATCGCATACTGTTATGCTGCCTACCCTTTCCGCAATGCCTTCAGCGCATTTTAGCCCTATGAGACCCGCACCGACTATCAGCACCCGACTGTCCTTTGTCAGTGCCTTTTCCAGTGCAAGACTGTCATCAAGCGTCATGAAGGTAAAGCGTTTTTTAACTGTATCCAGCCCCTCGAATTGCGGCACGAACGGAGATGAACCCGTGCATATACAAACCTTGTCAAAAGCCTGTTTGTGCTTGTCGGCAAGGGTGACTGTACGTTTGCGGATATCAAGCTTTGCAGCCTTACCGTATATAAGACGCACATTGTTCTTCTCGTAAAAATCCGCAGGACGATACAGCATCCTTTCAAGGTCGGTCTTGCCTTCAAGATAGTATGAGATGAGCGGACGGGAATAAACGTGGTGGTTTTCAGCCGATACAACGGTTATGCTGCTTTCGTTGTCAACGCTCCTTATTCCCTCTATGCAGCCGACTGCGGCGGTACCGTTGCCGATAATAAGATAATCACTCATTTTATTCACCTCTCCTCAAATACTATGGCGTTGTTGGGACAGCCCTTTGCGCAGGCAGGTTCGCCGCAGCTGTTTGAAAGACACAGCTCGCATTTCTGTGCAACACCTGTGGGACCTGCTGCGACCGCACCGTACGGACAGACAAGCACACAGGTCAGGCAGCCCACACATTTGTTTTTATCTATCCTGATGACACCGTCGTTGATGCTGATAGCACCTGCTATGCAGCTTTTAACACACAGCGGGTCTTTACAGTGGCGGCATGAGACAGCATAATTAATACCGTCATTACCTTCTATATGCACCCTCGGGAATATCTGCCTGCCTTTGAGTGCCTTTACCATATCATCGATACCTGAGTTTGCATAAGCACAGTTATATTCGCAAAGGTGACAGCCGAGACACCATTCTTCGTTTACATACACTCTTTTCATTGCAATGCCTCCTTACTCACCTGCATGGCTTATGCCAAGTATCTCGAGTTCTTTGGCGGTCAGCCCTACGCCACGCAGCATCAGCCTGTTGCCACGAAGGCTTTCGATAGAGTTGATGCCCATTCCGCCCATAAGTTCCTTTATCTCATGGCGCCAAGCGTTCATCAGGTTTACAAGTCGCTGCGAGCCGATATCGGGATTGAGACGCTTGACAAGGTCGGGACGCTGGGTAGCTATGCCCCAGTTGCACTTACCGCTCTGGCAGGTGCGGCAGAGGTGACAGCCCATTGCCAGAAGTGCGGCTGTTGCCACATATACTGCATCAGCACCCAGTGCTATTGCCTTTACCACATCGGCAGCGGAACGCACGCTTCCTCCGACCACAAGTGATACATTGTTCCTTATGCCTTCATCACGCAGCCGCTGGTCAACAGATGCAAGCGCAAGTTCGATGGGAATGCCCACGTTATCACGGATACGGGTGGGCGCTGCACCTGTACCTCCACGGAAACCGTCTATTGCGATGATATCAGCACCGCTGCGGGCTATACCGCTGGCGATGGCTGCGATGTTATGTACAGCTGCCACCTTGACTATTATGGGCTTTTTGTACTCGGTAGCTTCTTTCAGTGAGAACACCAGCTGGCGAAGGTCTTCGATGGAATAGATATCATGATGGGGTGCGGGCGAGATAGCATCCGAACCCTCGGGGATCATTCTTGTGCGTGAGATATCTCCGACTATCTTGGTACCGGGAAGATGTCCGCCGATGCCGGGTTTTGCGCCCTGACCCATTTTTATCTCGACAGCCGCAGCTGCTTCAAGATAATTCTTGTGAACGCCAAAACGTCCCGAAGCCACCTGTACGACCGTGTTTGGTCCGTAAACATAGAAATCCTCATGGAGACCGCCTTCACCTGTATTGTAGCAGATACCCAGTTCGGTAGCTGCCCTGGCAAGTGATGCGTGGGCGTTATAACTTATAGAACCGTAACTCATCGCTGAGAACATGACAGGCATGGAAAGTTCAAGCTGTGGTGATATCTCGGTGATGAGTTCGCCGTTTTCGTCACGCCTGATATCATCGGGCTTCTTTCCGAGGAACACCTTAGTCTCCATCGGTTCTCTCAGCGGGTCGATGGGCGGGTTGGTCACCTGAGATGCGTTTATAAGTATCTTGTCCCAATAAACGGGGAAAGGCTTTGGGTTGCCCATTGACGACAGCAGCACGCCGCCGCTGTTTGCCTGCTTGTATATCTCTTTTATGGTACTGTCAGACCAGTTTGCGTTCTCACGCAGTCTGCAATCGCTCTTGACTATCTTCAAAGCATGTGTGGGGCACAGCGACACGCAGCGCTGGCAATTCACACACCTGGCTTCATCTGCTATCATAACGCCAAGTTCGGTATCAAAACGATGAACTTCATTGGCGCACTGGCGTTCACAGACACGACAGGCAATGCACCTGTCCTTGTTCCTCATAACTTCAAACTCGGGATATATATAATGTTCCTGCATCAGTAATTACCCTCCTTGACCCTTACTATAACAGGCTCACCGCCTGCGGGTGCGTAGATATTCTCGGCATCGGGTTCCATTACCCTTACCGCTGCCTCCTCACTGGCTATGAATACACGGTCGTCCTTTTCCGCTGTTATCATCGAGCGCAGCTTCAGGCGGTCGTTGAGCGCCATAAGTCCGCCGTTCCAGCCGTAAACTATGGAGAAAGGACCTGTTATCAGCAAACTCGAAAATACGGTGCGCAGATAAGTGAGCTTCTCCTTCTCCTTTTCAGGCTTGCCGTTTATCGTGGACCAGAATGGCGCCGCTATGACAGACGCTGCTTCTTCAAGAGTAAGTCCCTGACGCCTGATAAGGTGATCAAGGATATAGGTGATGACCTCGGTATCCGTCTGGAGAGTGCACTTGTATCCGAACATCTCTATGAAACGGCGGTTGGCGTCGTAGCTTGATATCTCGCCGTTATGCACAACAGAACTGTCAAGAAGCGAGAACGGATGAGCGCCGCCCCACCAGCCGGGTGTGTTTGTGGGATATCTGCCGTGTGCGGTCCATGAATAGCCCTCGTATTCCTCAAGCTTATAGAAAACTCCGACGTCCTCGGGATAGCCCACTGCCTTGAAGCAGCCCATGTTCTTGCCGCTTGAGAATACATACGCACCCTTCATAGAGGTGTTGATCTTCATTACCGAGCGTGCAACGAACTCATTTTCATCTACCTGTTCGGAGATAAGCAATGAACTGAGGGGTCTTACAAAGTATCTCCAGATAATAGGTTCATCAGTGATCTGAGGGAGCTTGCGGGTGGGGATCAGTTCGCCTTTGACTATCTCAAAGCGTTCCTTCAGAAAAGCTTCGCACTCTTTACGTGTTGAGCGGTGGTCGAAGAAAATGTGGAACGCAAACAGTTCCTTGTACTCGGGATAAATGCCGTAAGCCGCAAATCCGCCGCCTAGTCCGTTTGAACGGTCATGCATGGGCTTCATAGCATTATAGATAAGATCGCCCGTGATACCCTTGCCGTCTTTTGAAATGACCGCCGCTATCGCACAGCCTGACGGGATACGTACTTCGCCTTCAAGTTTCATACTTATCTCTCCTTAAACAAAAAAAATAAAAGGCGCCACCCCTCCCGCACCCTCGGATACGGGAAGAATGAACGCCATTGCTCATCAGTGTAAGATTTTCATCATGCAAGTATTATATCCCAAAAATTCATAATTGTCAAGAGAAATATGCAAGTTTGTAGAAATTCTGCAAGATTTACGTTTGCTAACTTCATATTTTTGTGACGAACGTACTTGACAAATTTTGCACATAGTTGTATAATACGTAGAGTGGAGACAAGGATGTCTCGAAGGTTTCTTCGGGCATACTTGTCTCTTTTTTTGCTGCAATAACAAAAGGAGATGTGAGTATATGAGAAAATACATATTCGTGACAGGCGGCGTAGTTTCGGGACTTGGCAAGGGTATCACAGCTGCATCGCTGGGCAGACTGCTGAAATCAAGAGGACTGGTGGTCGCAGCACAGAAGCTTGATCCCTATATAAACGTTGACCCCGGCACTATGAGCCCATATCAGCACGGAGAGGTCTATGTTACGGAGGACGGTGCCGAGACAGATCTCGACCTGGGACACTATGAACGTTTTATAGATGAGGACCTCAACCGCTATTCAAACCTGACAACAGGCAAGGTATACTGGAACGTGCTGAACAAAGAAAGGCGTGGTGAGTATCTCGGTTCGACCGTACAGGTCATACCTCACATCACCAATGAAATAAAGGAATTCGTATACTCGGTCGGCAAAAAGACAGATGCAGATGTGATAATCACAGAGATAGGCGGCACCATCGGTGATATAGAGTCACAGCCTTTTATCGAAGCTGTGCGTCAGATATCGCTGGAGGTGGGTCGTGAGAACTCGCTGTTCATACATGTCACACTTGTGCCGTTCCTAAGCGGTTCGGACGAACACAAATCCAAGCCCACGCAGCATTCGGTCAAGGAATTGCAGGGCATGGGTATCAACCCCGATATCATCGTACTCAGATGTGACAGACCGCTGGAACAGTCCATATTCCGCAAGATAGCGCTGTTCTGCAATGTAAAGGAAGAATGCGTGATCGAGAACCTGACGCTGCCCGACCTTTACGAAGCACCGCTGATGCTGGAAAAATCGGGATTTTCAGATGTTGTATGTGACAGACTCGGCATAACAGCGCCGAGACCTCACCTTGATGAATGGCGTGAGATGGTGGAACGCATAAGGTCGGCTGAAAGCACGACTTCCATCGCACTTGTCGGCAAATACACCGAGCTTCACGACGCATATCTTTCGGTGGCGGAAGCACTGAGGCATGCGGGGTATTCGCTGGGAACACACATTGATATCAAATGGGTGGATTCGGAAAAACTGAATGACGAAAACATTTCGCATGCACTCTCCGACGTCAACGGTATCATCGTCCCGGGCGGATTCGGAGGACGTGGTATAGAAGGCATGATAACTGCTGTAAAATATGCCCGTGAGAACGGACTGCCGTTTTTCGGGATATGTCTCGGCATGCAGATAGCTGTTATCGAATATGCAAGGAATGTCTGCGGCATAGCTGATGCGGACTCGGGCGAATTCAACGAAGTCTGCAAAAACAAGGTCATAGATTTCATGCCAGGACAAAGCGATTCCATCGACAAGGGCGGCACACTGCGACTTGG
>CAMNMO010000153.1 GCA_946544695.1 uncultured Ruminococcus sp.
CGCATTTTTGTGTATCTTTCCCGCTTAAATATAAACAGGGCAGGTCTGCATGGCTCAGACCCGCCCTGTACCCGTTATTTTATTTATGCTATGTCAGGGATTCTTTGCCAGATAATCCTTGTAAGCTGCATTGAATGTATCAAGTTCCTGAACGATGGTGGGCTTGTAGGTCTCGCAAAGCTGTGTCCAGGTGTACTGTGAACCGTCGTCATTTTCGACCATGACCCATCTGTACATCAGTGCATTTATTGCTTCGAGAGTGTCGTTGGTAGCCGCATCATTGTCCGAAAGCACAGTGGATATACCATAGCCGGGATCATACAGCTGCACGAACTTGTCGGATACGGTATCAACGTAGGCTGCCTCATACATCTCGTCGGTCCAGTAGGGGTTGGTCTCATCGAACTTTGCCTTCTCGGTGGCGGTGTACTCGGGGTCAACATAGACTATCCTTGCGCACTCCATCCAGGTCTTCATGGCTTCCTTCTTGGTCGAACCGTTTACCCACATGTAAGCGTTGATATCGATGGTGGTGTAGCGTGTGTCGCTGTTGGGGTCCTTAGGCATGGGCACCATGCCCCAGTGGTCGTCCTCCTTAGGTGTGTGGCTGTCGATGGAAGCCCAGGGTCCCATTGCGTAGAACAGGCAGTTCGACTTGAAGCAGTCTGAGGTCTGTCCTATCCAGCCGTCCAGGTAGAGGTCGTTCTTCTTTATGTCATAGAGGAAATTTGCAGCACGGGCAAGGTCTGCATCGCCAAGTCTCTGTTCGTACTGACCTGTGCTTTCATCATAATAGATGATGGTCTTGCCTGTTGAATGGAATATGAAAGGTGCGAACCAGCCGTTTACACCGTATCTGTCCTCGCCGTCGGGCGCCTGGCTGACATACTCGAACATCATGTCATACCAGTCGTTCCAGTCCCAGCCGCCGTCCTGATACATCTCGTATGGGTCATCAAGGCCTGCGGCTTCGATAACGTCCTTGTCATAGGTCAGCACAGAACTTGGCAGATAGTTTATGGGCGCAACATAGTGCCTGCCGTTCATGGTATACTGTTCAGCCATGCCCTTTACATCGCTCCAGAGGGGCTGGTCGAAATCAACTATCTCGTCGATGGGCTGGAACATTTCCTTTACGCAGTTGCAGGGGAATGTCATGCCGCTCTCATACCAGAACATGTCGGGCGGATTGTTCGCCATAAGTTCGCTTGCCAGCTTTTCGTATTTTTCTATGGAAGAACAGCTTTCGTAGGTTATCTTGCCGCCCTTTGATTCAAACAGTGTCAGGTCGGTGCGCTTTTCGGGCACACGGCGGCTGGGGTTGATATCGAAGTAAGACAGCCATCTGAGTTCACTGTCAGCACCTTCGGGGATAGCGTCTATCTCGTCGGTATCCTCGACCTCGACTTTCTGTTCGTAGTTAGCCAGTACCTCCTCATCGGAGAGTTCCTTGCTGTTATCATCACTTCCGCTGCCGCTGCACCCTGCGGCGCTGCACAGTGCTGCCACAGCCAGCGAGAACGCCAGCAGCTTTTTCATTCTGTTCATTATACATACCTCCGTTTCGGGTCTGTTTACCTTATTTCCATATCTATAATACCATATTTTATCAACTGCGTGAATGTTTTTTTGTTCCCGTTTTACAAAAGCTGCCAGCGAAAACGTTTGTGGGACTCAGCATATCCGCAAGGAAACAGTTATTTTGTTCCCTTTTTGAAACACTTTTGCTGCCATGAGTGCGTGTTTCGGCGTTTTCAGGGGTTGAAAAATATCATTTTGTGTGTTATACTTATATTATACACATTTTTGCAAAGGAGAGGACAGCAGTGAGTATCAGGATATGGGGCGCATTCAATTCACGCACCGAACATGAGAGTTTTCACCTTGATATAGCGGGCGAACCCTGCTATATGCTGGTGCATTTCCATAACCCTGTTGAGATAACGCTGCGTGGTTCACGCATCATCACCGAACCTAATGCATGCGTGATATTCGCACCCGATACCCCGAGAGAATACCGCTCGCTGCGTGGCGGCTTCACCAATGATTACGTGAAATTCACCTACGAGGACGAACAGCTGCTTGAACATACGGGGCTGCCGCTGAACGAGCTTTTTTATGTTGACACGGGCTGGATATTCGAGGAGCGCATATCCCGAATAACCTGGTGGCTGACCGATGTTATGAACGACCATACCGATGAGATGGCAGAGGCACTGCGGTCTGCCATCGAAGAACTTTGCCAAAACCGCATAGACGTCAGCCCGAAAGCCAAACGTGACAGCCTGACCGCCATGCGGCTGCGCCAGATACGTTCCGAGATAAGCGCATCACCAGGTGAATGGACAGTCGAGCGCATGGCAAAGTCGTTTTACATGACACGCAGTCATTTCAGTGTGCTGTACAAAAAGCAGTTCGGCATTTCTCCGGGTGAGGATATATATCAGCTGACCATGCAGCAGGCAGCCAAGCTGCTTGAAAGCAGCAGCCTGAGTGTTGATGATATCTCCAAAAAATGCGGATATTCGGGCTGCGAAAATTTTATCCGCAGCTTCAAAAAATATTTTGGCATAACTCCGCTGCGCTACCGCAGCAACAATAAGCAAAGCAGTTAGCCCGCAGTCAATGGTCTTAAAAAGCTAAGAACGGCAGTGCCCATTGTAAGCTGTCATTCCTTGTTGTTTACAAGTTCGTTCAGTATGGCGTTGGCTTTTTTTACCTGCCTGAAAAATATGGCATAGTAGATAAATGCCCCCACAAAATACGGTATCGTCACCGACACTATCATGTCCGCAAAAGCCGAAGTTGAAGTTCCCGAGACGGTATCGACTATGGCAACTATCGCTATCGTTAACGCCACGACCACCAGATACTGCACTATCAGCACGGGCAGAAAAGGGAATCTCTGCAAATAATAATGCACCGAAAGCACCGCAGGTATCATTATGCAAAAGCCGAGACACAGCAGGATATTCTCGGTATAATACCTGTCAACATGCCCCATAAGCTTTTCAAAGACAAGCTTGAATGTGACCATCAGAGTGAAGGCGATGCATGCTATCGTGAAGAAGTTTTTTCTCGTTATCAGCTTCATGCCCTGCTCTTCCCCCTTATCTTTTCCAGTTCTGCAAAGAACTCCTTGCGGTAGCCACGGTTCATTATGAGCTTTTCGCCGTTTTTCAGGAATATTATGACCCTCATGTTCAGGTCGCCCTGAAGGTGATCTATTTTGTATACATTGACAGCGGCTGACTTGCTTATCCTGAGAAATCCCGTGTCAGCAAACCTGTCTACCACACTTCTCAGCGGATCTCTCATCTCCACACACATCTTTTCCGTGCAGGCGAATGTCTTGCGGTCAACACTTTCAAAATACAGCACATCGGTGACAGGCACGGATATATGCCTGTCATCGACGGTACCTTCGATATTGGCCAGCGTGTTGTCAAGCCTTGATATGTATTCCCTCGTTTCAGCGTCAAGTTCATTGTAATGAAGTTCGAGGTAGTTTTCTGTGAGTCCTTTTTCTTTTGTTTTTATAAATCGCATTTACACCGTTCCCTGCGGGTCGGTCACAGGGCATTCCAGTATACGAAGAATATCAGCACACAGCCCCATGCGTTCCCTGTTTCTTTTCTGACTATAAGCATACCATAGATAAGAAACATCGTCAAGACCATATTCAGAAAAGCATCGGGGGTGACGCCCACAGCGCCGTGAATGAGAATGCACATCACTGCACATACGAAAGCGCCAACGTCCCAGAATCTGTGTTTTGAGGGGAAGCGCTCACTCAGCTTGTCCCTGATGACCACATAGTTGAAGCCCTCGAAGAAGCCCCATGCCATAGCGGTGAGCAAAAAGCCCGATACCTTTACGGGAAGTCCCGAGGTGAGAAGTTCCTTTGTGGTGAAAACATCTATGAAGGGACACCAGGGGTGAACATTGCCTATTGCCAGCTGATAGATGAAGTCGGGCAGGCAGCAGGCAAGGCTGAGAAGCAGTGCGGGCAGCAGGTTCTTCTTTGTCAGCCCGAATTCTGTGAACTTCTCTTTCCTGAAAATGCATACAGCTGTTATGCCCAGCCCCGCCAGCGCAAACTGTCCGCATAGCGCAGCAACGGCAACTCTCGGCAGTACAGGGCTTGTCGTGTCGTAAATAAAGCCGTTGAACTGTTTGCCGAATATCACCAGCACCAGTGACAGTACAATGAAAGTTATCACACCTATGGCGATAAGGTCGTGGTCGAGCTGTTTTTTTCTTGTTTTTTCGATAGTAGTCATTTTTTGTTTTCTCCTTTGGGTTTGACTTGTTTTGTTTGGTATGTCTGTATTATACACTATAACTGCGTGATTTGCAATAGTTTGGTGCGTAAGCTGCAATATGGTGTGCGCAAACTGCAATTTGCAGACTTTTTGTGCAGATAAACAAATGCGGCGGCAAGACTATGTTTATTATAAACAGCGAAAATATGAAATAGTGTTGCATATTTGTTGCGGGTCGTGTGCTATAATAAAAATAAGGATCTGCTCGAATGCAGTGTGCTGTTGAAAACAGGTCAAGAAAGTCAATAATTGGTCTATGTTCTGTGACAGACCGTGAAAAAAATTGACTTAAACGGTTGACCTGCAATGCGGCACTTGACCTTTAAAAAAAATATGTTATAATAAACGTATACGATATTTGTGTTTTTTATGAGCGGCAGGGTGCCGTTTACTATACTTACGGAATAATGCTTATCCCTTTAAAACACCATTTTATATACGGGTATAACAAGACATAAGTATTGTGGTGTGTCAGCGGGATGATAATATTTGGAATTATGAAACAGTCAGTGCCGTTTGAGGGTAAAACGCTGCCTGTAATGGGGGATATATTATGAAAGATGACAGTAAGTCAAACCAAAGTATCATAGCAAAACTGGGAACTCCGCCCATAGCTACAATGGCTGTCCCCGTGATCTTATATACGGTGCTTTCGTTTTTTGTTGTGAGGCTCTCAGGGGCGGGAGGAGTCATACATATAGGCAGTGAGGCTGTGCCGAAACAGATGCTGACAGGCGTTTTCACTAATGTTGCCAACATCTGCCTGGTGCTTATGCCTGTACTGTACAGGAAGACAGGCTACATCGCTTCACTGGTGCTGCTTCTGATGCAGTT
The DNA here is from genome assembly GCA_946544695.1 of uncultured Ruminococcus sp. Classification (GTDB taxonomy): domain Bacteria; phylum Bacillota; class Clostridia; order Oscillospirales; family Ruminococcaceae; genus Hominimerdicola. Next base: position 5,160 of record CAMNMO010000153.1, read on the forward strand.
CCCGAACCTTATAATAAGTATTTTCGTAAGGCATTTTGCCATGAGTGTCCCGGGGCTGTTCTCGAACCTGTTCACCATTCTGGCAATAAGCATCATCTACTTTAATACAATGAAGATCGAACGTTACCAGAACAGTATCCGTGAACTGGCAGTCACCGACAGCCTGACAGGGCTGCCCAACAGGTATGCCTGCAATGAACTGGTGGATACGCTGATAAGGCAGGGGCAGAGATTTGCCATAGTCACCATTGATATCAACAACTTCAAAAGCGTCAATGACTCGATGGGGCAGCATGCAGGCAATGAGGTGCTGAAAGAACTGGCAGCACGCTGGCTCAATATCTCACAGACAGGCACTTCGGGCACCTCAGACTTTGTCACAAGGCGTGGCGGTGACGAATTTTTGCTGGTGATACAGGACTATAAGACAGATGCCGAACTGTTGAAAACGGTGGAATGCTACGATGCGGCACTCAGCAAGAAGGTCACAGTCGATGAGTGCGATTTCTATATCACCGCAAGCTTCGGCTATGCAGCATATCCCGACGATGCCGAAAGCATGGATCAGCTGTTCTCAAACGCCGATGCAGCCATGCAGGAGGTCAAGCGCATAAACAGCAGCGACCATATCCTGCATTACACAAAGGATATGCAGAAGGCTGAACGCAGGATGGACATTGAACGCAAGATAAGAACGGCACTGGAAAATGATGACTTATATTTTGCCTTGCAGCCCCAGTATGATATGTCGCATAAGCTGCGTGGCTTTGAGGCGCTGGCACGCATGAAGGACAACGACGGAACAGATGTCAGACCGTCGGAGTTCATACCCATTGCAGAAAATGCAGGGCTTATAGATAAGGTGGACACTGCCGTTTTCAGGAAGTCGGCAGAGTTTTTCGGTGATCTTATCAGGAAAACAGGCGCCGACATCACCCTCAGCGTAAACGTGTCTGTAAGGCACATGATGAAGAACGGTTTCCTTGATGAGATAAGCAGCGTTATCAGCGAATGCGGCATACCCGCAGACCAGCTTGAGGTGGAGATTACCGAGTCGATAATGATAGATTCCACCGATAAAGCGCTGGGCTGCATAAATGAACTGAAGAAGATGGGTATAAAGATAGCCATTGACGATTTCGGCACAGGCTATTCCTCTCTGAGTTACCTGCATCAGTTCCCCGCAGATATGCTGAAGGTGGATAAGTCCTTCATCGACAAGATGAATACGGGCGAATCCTCAAAGCAGTATGTGGCATCAATAATCTCCATCGGGCATATCATGGGCTTTTCAGTGATATCCGAGGGAGTGGAACAAGCCGAACAGCTGGAGACCCTGCGTGATATCGGCTGCGATTACATACAGGGCTTCATCTGGGGACGTCCGCTGCCTAAGGAGGAAGCTGAGAAGATAGTAATGGAGATGTCAGGCAGATGACGCAGCGTCCATGATGACAGAAACAGAATTATAGTAAATGTGATATAGCTGCCATTCCCGCACTTCGGGGAGGGCAGCTTTTTTGATGGTATGCGAGTGTATGTGTGTTCTGCCGATGCCGACTGATCACTGCGCAAAAAACGCTTTGCGTGAAAATCAGGCACGGAAATCAATTTTGACAAAACACAGCTGTATTTTTGTGTATTCCCCCCGC
>CAMNMO010000154.1 GCA_946544695.1 uncultured Ruminococcus sp.
CGTTTCCGTCAATTAGAAATATACTATATTTTCGTTTAAATTTCAAGGGGTTTTTCATATTTTTTTGCCCGATGTAATAAATTATGTAGCTTTTAACAAACTCGCAGACAGCGTTTTGTGCAACCTGTCAATTAGGTTGTTAGAAATGTAACCGCCATGTAACTTTTTTCATTCCATTTTCTGCCAGAATAGCAATCATCGCAAAATTCGGTGTACAAACTTTACATAAAATGTTAACGAGTTTTATCCAATTTTTCTTTGATGTCCGTTTTTTAGTACCGTAAATTGTGGTTATCGTTTTCATAAAACGTTTTCGGGCGATTTTTGGGACTGTCGGCAGTTCTTTGTGCAAATTAACAGTTCAATTATCCTCTAATAGTGCGGTTATCGGCAACTTTCGTCATACTATATATAGTATTTTGACTATTTCTGGTCAAATTCACCACCATATTATGTGGTCATCATCTTTTGCGGTGAGACACACCCCCCTTGTGCCCCGACTTTCCCGCCTTCTTCCCTGCTCTGTTCTGCGGGCTGCTTTTTTTCTATTTCAAACGTTTCCCGAAAATTCGGGTTTTCGGAGCATTCCTGACCTTTTTTTGACCGCAGAAAAGTGTATCCCCCGCAAACGGAAGATACACTTTGCGTTTTCACTTTACATTTTCAGGCGTTTTTCAGCTGTTCCAGGTCGCCGCCCGTGATGACCAGCCTGCCTTCGGGTGCAGTCACCGCTGCGCCCTCACTTGTGCTGACGCTGACTCTGCCCCTGCAATTATTCAGCCCGACACTGCTGTCTGCACTGAAGCTGCCTATTCCCAGCGCCCTGGCGCCCTCACAGACCACATCGAACATGCAGTTTTCTGCCTCTACCGACATGCAGCCCTGTGCCGAACCCACTCCCACCAGATTCTTGCCACGCAGCAGCATGCTGATATTGCTGTCTTTCATCACCGTTTTGCTTGGTTCGTTCACCACCGAACATATACCCGAGATATTGTCGCCCGATGCGTCATATCTCAGTTCGACGTTCTCCAGCTTTGCGCTGACCTTTCCGCCGCCGCTGCCCAATGCTATGCCCGATATGCACCTGTTGCTGAGATTCAGCCTTGAGTTCATTATATGCATGCTTGTGTCAGATTCGGTGCTGCCTATGCAGACAAGGTGCTTGCCCGCCAGCTTGATATCCAGATCTCTGCATTCTATCTCGATGCTGCTGAGTTCGCCCGAATAGCCGCCGCCTATACCAATGCAGCGTTCGCCGTCCAGCTTCATTTCCAGTCTGCCGTTAAGGTGTACGCCGATGCTGCCGTAGTAACTCAGCGGTTCCGAACCGATGCCGTAACTCTGGTTCGTCGATGACCTCATGTACAGGTCGCCGTCGCCCACAATATCCAGCCACGCCCCCGCAGGGACGTTCACAGGACCGCCCAGCATGCATTTGCCTACAACTTCCATTATCAGCCTGCTGCCCTTGCCCACTATCATGCAGGCGTCGTTGTTCTCGCAGGACAGATCCACATTATCCAGTGTCAGCCTGCAATCCAGTCCGTCCTTTATGCGCACCGTCAGCCCCGAAGAATACCCCTCAGTGCCTTTAAGTGTGCACTTTTCTGATGTTACGAACACCTCTGTATAATTGTCAAAGTCCAGCGACATCAGCGATATCTCCTGTGCGTCGCTCGCAAAGAAGGTCTTCTTCACTCTGACCGTCTCACTGATACGGCTGCATTCCCTTATCCTGTCACGTATATCGGGTCTGATGACCGTTATAAGCTTAGGATCGGGCTTTGCTGTCAGGTAGCCTTGTATCAGGTCTATGCCCATGCCTATCAGCGCCTTGAGTTCCTCCGCCTTTTCAACGCCCTCAGCCAGCACCTTGAACTTATTGTCGTGTGCATAGTCGATAATGTTCTTGGCGAAGTGCTGCTTGCGCTTGTCCTCATGTATGTTCATTATCAGGCTGCGGTCTATCTTGACACAGTTAGGGTTGAAGGTAAGCAGGTTGCTTATGTTTGAATAGCCGGTGCCGTAATCGTCTATGGCTATGCTGAAACCTCTGCGGTCACGCCTGTCAAGCACCTTTTCCAGCTGTTCCCTGCTTGCTTCCGTCTGTTCTGTGAATTCTATGACCAGCTTGTGCAGTATGTCGCTGTAAGTATCGCACAGTTCTTCAAAATCCTTGTCGGGCAGTGTGCATGAGGGTATGCTGTTTATGAACAGTCTCCTGTCGCCCAGCTGCGCCTTGTTCTCGTGTGCGAACCTGAACAGGTTGTGCATGGTATGCTTTTCCACATCGTCCAGTCTGCCCATTGCAGCCGCATGGTTCAGTATAGATATGGGTGACAACTTGATGTCCCCCGCCGAACGCATCAGCGCTTCGTAAGCCACCACCTCGCCCGTTTTTGCGCTGACTATGGGCTGGAAGTGATATGTAAGCAGGTTGTCATTGAGTATCTTTGCCACCAGCTTGCGTTCCTCAGGGTCATAGCTTTCAGCGGGTCGTCCGCTTTCCTCCTGAGATATCACCCTGCGCTTCTTATTGTGGTTATCCTTTACCACCCTGCGCTGATAGTTTGCCTCGTAAAGCAGACTGTCCAGTATATCCTCAGAGGTGACGGGTGCAGTCACCCTCGATGTGTAGAAATGCACGCCGTAATCGGTATTCATTCCCGAATTGAACGCATCAAGGTTCCTTTCCAGATTGCCGGGCACATCGTCCACAGGCACATCAGCATCTATCAGACCGCAAATGAGGAACTCATCGCCGCTGACCCTCACGCAGATGTCGTCATCGCCCGCACTGTTGTTCAGCACCATCGCCAGCCTTTGCAGCACCCTGTCGCCCTCGTTGTAACCGTAAGCCGAATTTATGCCCCTCAGGTTCTCAACGTCCACCGAGATTATCCTCATCAGCTTGTCGGGGCGGTCGAACTTGCCGCACCTCTGCATCATTATGTTCTTGTATCCCCTGATGTTCAGCAGACCTGTCAGCACATCTCGTATCTGGTCCTCCGACACCGAGTCATTATAAAGTATATCCCTGCGCTGCATGTCGATGGCAATGGCAACATAGCGCAGCCACATGACATAGTGCTTATCATAGAAGGCACCCGTGTCGCCGTAGCTGAGAACAGTGTAGCCATAGTTGACATGCCCGAAGTGCAGGCAGTTGAATATGAAAGCCATAGGCTTGTCACGTTCTTCAAAGATCGCAGGCAGAAGTTCACGCCTGTTGAAGCCCACACCGCCCGGTACAGCGCCCTTGCCGCTGCGTTTGCTGTACGGTATGGATATGGTCTCCGAATACTGTTCAAGGCGATCTCCGGGAACGTGCATTATTCCGTCGTTCAGGCACAGCCAGAAGCTGTCGAAGTCGCCCAGAAAGTGTGTGTACCAGTCAAGCTTCCACAGAAAGTCGTTCATATTCACAGCACTCAGCATAGTCTCCAGCATAGAATTGTAATATGAATCGAAGCCTGCACGCCTGGTGTACACCATGTTATCCATCGCTGACCTTGCAAGTGCGGCATAGTCGGGCTTTTCGCAGCCGCAGCTGACACCCTTGCGCAGCACGCAGCAGGGCTTTTTCTCAGCGGGCAGATACTCCGTCCCCCTGACTGCCGCCATAAGCCTGCGCACAGCCTCCACCGCCATCATCTCGGGTCTGCGCTCTATACTCGTTATATTGATATAGTCACTCTCAAAAGGCTCATTTTTGCTGTAACCTGTCACTAAGACATCTTCGGGCACGTTCACGCCACGCTCATACAGCGCCCCCATCAGCCCTGCGGCTGTGAAGTCACTGCAGCATACTATTGCTTCGGGCAGTCCGTGGTCAAGTATGCTGTCAGCGATCACGCCGTAATCACCGACCCAGTCCTCGCCGTAGAACACCCTGTCATCGCTCAGTTCGATCCCCTGCTCTGCGAACGCCCTGCGGAAGCTTTCCAGCACGCCCCTGTGATACTCGCTTTCCTCATGGCCGCTGACATAGCACACCTCTTTTACACCGTGCCATTCAGTCAGGTGCCTTACTATCTTGTCCGCACACTCGTCGTTGTCAAACACCACTCCCATGATACCCTCAGGCTTGGTCTCCACATACACCGCAGGTATGCCGCTGTGGTCTATAAAACGGCGCAGCTCCGCAGCAGCCCCTTCAGACTTGATAGTGCGACCGAACACCAGCAGACCGTCTATCGTACTCTGCTCTATCAGTGAAAAGACCGAGTTTTCTATATCCGCCTGATCGGGCTGTGTCAGCAGCGTAGTGAACACAGCAGCATCAGCATCAGCTGCAAACAGTTCCTTTTGGATATGGTACAGGCACTTGCTGTAAAAATCCAGATCAGGTTCATTGATGACAACGCCTATAAGCGGTCTTTGCTTAGGCTTTTTATCCATAACGATCCCCCATTGCCGTTTTGCGGCGCACGATCGTCATACAGCGACTGCGCCGCAGCAAAGTTGTTTATTGTTAACAAATTTACCAATCTGCCATTTTACCTATTATGTGTATTATATCACATTATTTTCAACTTTACAATACTTTTTATACTATTATTCCAAAAAGTAATAATTCGTTAATAATCACGCACACGTATGAATGATTGTGGAACTGTCAGTGTCAGATAAAGTGTGCAACCTGCATTGCAGGGTCATCAAAAGTCTGTGCAAACTGCTGAAAATCAAACAGTCGAACAAATGTTCTTGACAAGCTGAGAGGTTTGTTGTATAATATAGTTGCTACCTGATAAGAACATTCGTGCTCACGATAATTCTTGTCCGCACGGCATGTCCGCCTGACCAAACGGACCATGTCGGGCGGAAAACGCTGCAAGGACCCGCCCCCGTCCCCCGCAGCAGACATTTCAGGAGGTAATCATGGAGAGAAACAACAGAAACAAAGACATCTTAGACACAATGGACATCTATGCTTATGTCGCAGAACTGATGAAGATACCAACGGGCGGACCGATAAAGCGTTACAACAGAGATGAGAGCGCCCCACACGGTAACTCAGCCTGCACAAAAGCAAGGGAGTTCGGCAGCTACCGCAGCCTTTGCATGCGTGAAAAGTCCTCACGCAGACGCATCAGAGAGCTGCTTTTGCAGACTGCCAAAGCAGAAAAACAGTCACTCCCGAGACTGCCGCTGCTGCGTGCAGCACTCAGGGAGGAGACCGTCCGCCTTGCCGACCTGACCCTGCGCCGCAGAAGGCTCGAAGAACGCAGGGACGCCCTCAGCGGCACACTGGTGAAGATGGTCGTACAGCACCGCTATTTTGAAGACCTTGACAGACGTATCCCCACCTGGCATGAGACCGCAGCAGATCTCGGCATCGCCCTCAGCGGAGATGAACTGCGCAGATATGTCTGCAAGTGCTTTGAGGAGCAGCTGTGAAAAATTTCCCCTTAAATGATAAAGCCCGATGTTCTCATGCATCGGGCTTTGTCTGTATTATCTTATCAAACATCATATATTTTCCGACTTGTCCCGATCACACAACCGAAATATCACAGGTCGTGCGCTTGGTCCGAAGAAAAATTATATGTCGTTTACCATAAGTTTGTCGTCAGTAGAACGTCGCAACAGGCTGTGCAGGTGCTTCGGCATCGCTCAGCGATTCCACCACAAGCACGGGACCCTTGCCCTTGTACAGCTTGTGTGCCTGCATCTTTACTGTGAACGTCACGTTGACCCATCTGGGGTTCGTCAGGTCTATGGGCTTGTCATAAAGGCTTGCCAGCCAGCAGAAGGTTATGTCCTCCACGCAGCAGGTCATTATCTGCCTGCCAAGACCTATGGTGCCCTTCGGGAACTTGGGATTGCCCGCAGCCATCGCTTTCAGCTGCACCCTCTTGCCGTCATACTTTTCGGGTTCTTCGTTTATATCACGGTACCACAGCGCATAGTCCCTGTCCTCCACCACGATGGTATCAGCGTTGATATCAAAGGGCAGCGGGTCCTCGATGTCATCGTACTCGGAAGTTCCGTCGGTGTACTCATAAGCTATGTCCGTCCTGCGGCTGACGCCCCTGACTATCTTATGGAACTCCATCTTGTCCATAGTTTTCTTGTCAACACGGTTGAACACTGTCAGTTCACAGTTCTGCAGCTTGTCCACCACCAGCGAGCGCATGTTCTGGTTATAGTTCAGGAACGTGGTCGCATCGGTAAAGTTCATTATCTGGTAGATAGCCCAGTCATCGGGCAGTGCGGCAAGCAGTTCGTTCATCGTCCACATGCCGTTGTACTCTATCATTACCCTCTGACCCTTTATCTCGTCATAAAGCCTTTGCAGGTTCTCGGGTGTGAACTCAGACTTGTCCTCAATGCTTCTCAGATAGATATGGCTCTTGTCGAAATCCTTTGTGTCGTATTCCTCTATGCCCTCCTCACAGACCAGCAGCAGCGTTCTGTCGCCGTTGTTGAAACGCTTGTCGCCAAGTGTTTTCTGTATAAAGGTGGTCTTGCCGCCCTCAAGAAATCCCGTAAACAGGTATACAGGTACAAAATTATCTTCATTCATGTTATTTTACTCTCCCTTTTCTGCCGCCCTGAATAAACTTCGGCAGCTCAGAAAAAATCATTGTCAGGGTCGTAGGATACAAATTCCTCGCCTAGCTTCGGCTTGGGTATGAAGCTGTTCATGCCGCCGTCAGCCACGAACTCCATCTCGCAGAGATACTCGTAGCCGTCCTCGAAAACAGGCAGGCATTTTGTGCAGTTCATGCTCTTGTAGTAGTTGAGTATGTCATCGGCGCAAAGCACCACAGTGCCCTTTTTGCCGTTGACC
>CAMNMO010000155.1 GCA_946544695.1 uncultured Ruminococcus sp.
GTTTGGTTCTATTGACATGTACGGTGAAAGGACCATCGCAACTACCCACATCACCAGATCTGCAAAGCACCAGATAAACAGTGACATAACGATGGGGACTGAAAGATCAAAACCTTTGAACTTTATCACTTCGCTCAGCTCATGCCCTTTTTCTTTTTTGATGATAAGTAATGCACAAAGCGCAGCTGCAACAGTGCTGAGTTCGACCAGATCAAATGTCAAGCCTGCCAGCTCAGATACAACGCACAGTGCGACCTGAAAGAAAACAAATATCGCAAATATCACGAAGATCATTTTGAAGGCGTACTTTTTTGTATTTTTGTTTTCCTGTTTTTTCATGGTATATCACCCTTTCTTTATGTTGACCTGATTATAGCACAGAAAGGGTCTGCCATGCAGAAAATATTTGCGAACTGCATCAATAGTATTGTGAACTGCAAAAAAAGGAGCGGTGATAAGTCCGCTCCTTTTTATTTCATAAGTACGATAGTCAGTGTGAACTCGCCGTTCTCACAATTCAGTTTAAGAATGCCGCCGTATTTTTCTGCTGCACGACGGATATTCCTTACACCAAATCCGTGACGCTCCTTGTCCTTCTTTGAGGTGAAATGCGCACCGCTGTTCAGGGCGTTGCAGTCCACCTGTTCAGCTGTGGGATTTGTGATAGTGATTATGCGGTGCAGTTCTGTCTTGCGGAATGTGATGCGGATATATTTTTCTGCATCATCAGGCAGCTTTGAACAAGCTTCGGCTGCATTGTCGATCGCATTGGCAAATACCGAACATATATCTATGGGCTTCCAGTCCAGCCCGCCGTCAAGCACGCCCTTGACAGTGAGGTCTATCCCCTTTTCTTCCAGCGGGATAAGCTTTGAAGATATGAGCGAATCGAGCATATCATCGCCTGTGACTATCCTTGGGGACAGTGCAGAAACATTATCAAGCATATCGTTGAGGTATTCTTCGGCTTCGGAATACTGCCCTTTGCTCATCATAGCTGAAAGCAGTGTCAGTTCATTTTTGATATCATGGCGGAATGCACGGGTCTCTGTCTGGGCTTCACGGTACTGTCTTGAGGCTGCAAGTTCAACTTCGAGAAAGCTTTCGTTATGCGCACTCAGGTCACTGTAATATGCACTCTGTCGATTCTTGAAAATAAGCACGGGTGTCAGCATTACCAGAAGAACTGTGGTGAACCACAGCATCGGTTTTAAAGCTTCAACGCCTTCTTCCAACGAGCCGTAAGATATCAGCACCATGAAACAGTACACTGCAACGAAAAGCTTCTCATGGCGACGCAGCCGCAAAGTCACGCCTTTTCTGATACAGGTAAAATACAGCCCGACTATGATAAGGACAGGTACAGCCAGCATTGATAGTCCCGAAGTGATATTTGCGTCCAACAGTATCTCTTCATTATCTGTGAAACCTAACAGCAATGCGCCTTTTTCCAGGATCAGCAGCGATGAGATAAATATAAAGATCTCACACAATATGATCCTGCAATAATTTATTATATGCTTATACAGTCTGTTTTTGCTGCCCCATAAACATATCGCCGCAGGTCCAAAAAACACCAGCAGAATAGTCACTACACTATCCGAGATCACAGGTGGTGCAAAACGAAGTACGCAGGTAAGGGTCAGCTCAAACCCTGTTATTATGATAAGCTTGCGCAACGTGATCTTTACCTGTTCATCATAAAAGCAGTGAACTATGGTGGCAGCTGCGACCGAAAACAGCTCAAACATAAAGCAGGCAACGACATCATAAGCCAGATCAATAGCAAGCTTCATCAGAAAGCCTCCGTATCAACAAAGGCAAGCAGCGCTGATTTCAGTTCTTTCATCTTGGTGCGTCCCACAGGCAGGATATCGCCGTTAAGCACAGTTATATCGCTGCCTGATATGCTTTTGACCTTTGCCAGCGATACAAGGTATCCACGGTGGATACGGAAAAATCCCTCAGCAGACAGCTTTTCTTCATAATCGCTCACCTTGCCACGCACTTCAATAAAACCGTCAGAGGTATTTATGACCACCTTCTGATTGCGTGCTTCGATATACAGTATATCACTGAGTGCTATCTTATGTTCACCCTCTGAGTCCCTGACCCAAAGTGCTTTTTCGCTGCCCTGCTTCTTAATGACATGGTCCATGACTTCACGCACAGCTGATCCATCAGCAGGCTTGGTAAGATAGCGCAGCGCATTGACTTCATACCCCTTTACTGCATATTCGATATGCCCTGTCAGGAAAACTATGTAGACATTCTCGCTCATCTCACGCAGCTGTCTTGCAAGTGTCAGACCGTCGATAGCAGGCATTTCGATATCAAGAAAAACGATATCGTAATTGCGCTCCCTGAATTTTTTTATAAGTTCATTGCCGTCGGAAAATTCATCGGTTACAAGATCAAGACTGTTATATAGCTTGTTAATTATATTTTTGAACTCAACAATGAACTTTCTTTCGTCATCGCAAATAGCTATACGCATAATGTATTCCTTTCGATACGGTTTTATTTTATTATATATTATAACATAGTCTCAACGCTGCGTCAACTTATAAATATAATGCGGGAAGACAATAAAACAAAAAGAGCGGTACATGACCGCTCTTTCATAAATGTTCAGTTTAAGTATCAGTCAAGCTTAGCGCCGCAGCTTGTACAGAAAGAGTTGCCTGCGGGTACCTTAGAACCGCACTGTGTGCAGAATCTGTCAGCAGCTGCATTAGCAGCAGGTGCATTGTCAGCTGCGGGTGCAGGTACGGGAACAGGTGCAGGTGCAGGAGTGGGAACACTCTGCTGTGCGGGTATATTGTTCTGTACAGGCTGTGCGAAATTCTGCTGAGGCTGTGCATAAGCATTGTTGTTCTGTGCAGGTGCAGCAGACTTCAGCGCATTCAGTGCCTGAGGATTGCTTGTGATAGCATGGAAAGCATTCAATCCCTTAGAAGCGATGAATGCCAGTGCGATGATCCAGTAGATCAGCTGGAAGAAGGTGATAAGACCTGTACCGCCGCTTTTTGTGCCGGTATCGCTGAAAACATCAGTGATGGAATTGCCGAGTGCCACCCAGCCCTTGTAAGCCTGTATGCCCATATTACCTGCAATAGTAACGAACAGAGCAAAAGCAACATCAACTATCGGTGCTATGATCTTATACAGACCATCCATAAACTTATTCAGACCATTCATTTATTATACCTCCAAAAAAGATAATACATGGTGCGGCAATAATTTAGCCGTTTACTATATTATACAGATGAAACGGAGATTTGTCAATAGCAAAACAGTAAATTTTATTAATTATTTCACTGATTTATTTGTCAGCTGCGATAAGTGAGATGACCATGAAGTCATTTGCGGTCCCCTCTTCTTCGATAACTACCTTGACTTTGTGGGATACGCCCTTAGCAGCATTTTCGGTGAGAGTTGTAAGGCAGCAGAGGTCGCCCCAGGTCTCTTCAAAATTTGCATCAAGTCTGACCTTGCTGTCCTCGCTGCCGTCGATAATGGCATAAGCAACAGGTGCGGGCTGCCTGACGGTCCTTCTCCACTGAAGCATGAGTATGCTGCCCTCAGCTTCAAAAGTAACAGAAGCCCCCTTTGCCGAACCTGTCCAGCCGTCCTTGAAGGGGTCGCAGAACTGTTCAGCCTTATGTGTATCGGCGGTGAATCCGTCAAGGACGGGGGTGCAGTTGGTATTGCGGTATATCACAGCGTCCTCGAACCTGCACTTTGTTATCTTATCGGCAAGTGCGGGCTTGCTGCCGAACTCTTCGCCGTTTTTGTAGGCTTCATAATTCAGTTCAAGCAGACCTTTTATAAGATCTGCTATCATGGTATGACCGATATCGGTGGGGTGCAGGTTATCATCTGTGTACACCTCAGGGTCGATATCACCGCTTTCAACAAGCGGCCACGCATAGTTTTTGATGCTTACTATGGGCAGGTCGTAATGCAGACCTATCTCGTTGTGCACACGCTGTGCGTTTCTGCCGTCATCATAGAACAGGTTGTTTATCATGACCACCGCCTTGACGCTTTCGGCTGAAAGCAATCTTCGGATAAGGCTTTCGTAGGTCTCCTTGAAAAGCTCGGTGTCATCGTCATTTACAGAAAACTCAACAAACACCACATCAGGCTTGCGGGAAAGTACGTGTTCGGGTGCCCTTGCCGCACCGAACTGAGAAGTAGTTGCACCTATGCCCGCATTGAACATGGCGATATCTGCTGCGGGGAACTTCTCCTTCCACCAGGCAAACGACTGATCGACATAGCGCTTATCCTCAGTTGAAGCATTACAGCCCTGTGTGATGGAACCGCCGAGATAAACAATGTTGAGTTTACCCTCAGTCTCAGCCTTTTTGAATGCATTGCCCAGATAGCTGAGGTCACCCTTGTTTACGATAGAAATACTGTTATCCATATCCATTCTCCTTCATTTAAGATCTGTATCGGGTATCTCCCTGATACTGAAATTTTATCCACGAATATATTTTGTGATTATCCCGCTGACACACCACAAAAACAACGGCTATACAGAATTTAAGGTTCTTGGCGTATATCTTTCCATGCGTTCACGCATTTGCCTGCGGCGGGGGAAAGATATGGGGCGCTCAATTATCCTTTTGTTTACCGCATTTTTAGTTGGTGTGCTAAAGGGATAGTCATAATATATTTTAGCATAGTTACGCTTAAAAGTAAATATAAATTTTGAACTTAAATCAATTCTCCATAACAATATTTTTCATCTGCTGATATTATCCTCACCATTCTGAACTGTCGGCGCAGTGATGTTTCGGGAGACTGTCTCCTGACTTTCACAGTGACGTAGTTTGGTGCATGACCCGTGTGCCATTCGGGTGAAGTCTCACGTTCAAACAGCACATTGAACTCGCTGCCAACGCACGATGCGAGATATTCAGCCTTAGTTTTATTGCATACCTTTGACATTTCTGCTGCACGCAGATGTTTCGTGTGCTGATCCACCTGACCGTCAAAACGGTCGGCTTTAGTGCCCTGACGCCGTGAATACGGGAAGATATGTGCTTCTGCAAAAGCTATTTTTTCGGCAAACGCAAGGGACCTTGCAAACTCATCATCGTCCTCCTGCGGAAAGCCCACCATGATATCTGTGGTAAGGGCGCAGTTCGGGAAATAGCATCGCAGAGTATCGCACAGTTTTTCAAATTCATCGGGAGAATAGTGACGGTTCATCAGCCTGAGTGTCGAAGCGCTGCCGCTTTGCAGCGAAAGGTGAAAATGCGGGCAAAGCTTTTTCTGTTTTGAAAGCCGCTTTATGTCATCAAGCAGCATCATCTCGGGTTCAATGGAACCGAGACGCACACGGAAATCACCATCAATGGCACAGATACGTTCAACAGCATCTGTAAGTGTGGGTCTGCCGACAATATCTCTGCCGTAAAAGCAGAGATTTATGCCTGTCAGTATAAGTTCCTTATGCCCTGCTGCAATGTCCTGTTCTGCTTCGCTGACGATAGCATCAAGGGGCTTTGAACGCAGATGTCCCCTTGCAAACGGGATTATGCAATAGCTGCAATATCGGTCACAGCCGTCCTGTATTTTGATGTAAGCACGGGTCTTATCGGGATTGCCCTTGTTTATCATAAAATCAAAGACCTCGCCCTTTTCGTGTGGCTTGACGGCAATGATGCGTTCGCCTGTGGTCATAAAGCGGTCTACCAAAGCAGGTATACTGCCTTTTCCGTCTGTGCCGACTATGATATCACATTCTGTAAGGGCTTCCGCACGGGACTGAAATGCCTGCGGGAAACAGCCTGCCAGCACTATCACAGCATCGGGCGACGCCTTGCGTATGCGCCTCAGCATTTGCAGACATTTTGAATCTGCCTGTTCGGTGACTGTACAGGTATTTATCACACAGACATCAGCCGCACGGAAGTCACCTGCTGTTTCATGACCCGCTTCGCTGAAACGCTCACGGATATTTTCAGTTTCATACTGGTTGACTTTGCAGCCGAAGGTATAATAATATATTTTCATAATATAAGATAGCACCTCAGAATATGTAGGATATACACAAAATATGTGCCTTACTATTGTTAAAATCACACAAAGAGAACTTCTGTAAACCTCTGCTATTGACTATTGTACCATATTTTATTTTTTTTTGCAAATTTGCCTTGACATTTGAGAAAAATTGATTATAATATAAATTGTAGCAAGGAGATACCGAGCTTCAAGAGAGAAAAAAAGTTAGTGAGAATTTTGTTAGGAGGAACTGATATGAAAAAGGTTAAGATCTCATTAGATTCTATTCAGGCAGTAAAGGATTTCGTAAGCATCGTTATGATGTATGATTTCGACGTTGACCTGACAAGCGGCAGATATGCTGTTGATGCAAAGTCCATAATGGGTATTTTCAGCCTTGACCTGTCCAGCCCCATTCAGCTGACAGCTCATACTGATAACGCAGACAAGTTCTTTGCAGAGATCAAGAAGTTCATCGTTGAATAATTTACGTATCAACTGAATAAGACAGCGGCAGACCTGCGGGTCTGCCGTTTTTGTTTTTAAGGTATCTGCGCCCTCTGCGTGCCGTTGTGGTCGGGTCGGATATTGGGTCGTGCTCTCGGCTGTTCCTGCATATCGGTCATCTCCTTTGGGTATAAAAAAAGCACCTGGTAAGGACGTTTTTGTCCTTAACAAATGCTAGTCGTCTATCAAGCCGCTGTACTGCCTGTCGAGCAGGTCAAGTATAGCGGCAATATCGGCAAGTATGGTGCATATCATCACCTCTTT
>CAMNMO010000156.1 GCA_946544695.1 uncultured Ruminococcus sp.
ACCCGCAGCCTCCTCTCATGCGCCGGCCAAAGAGATATCTGTTTACGATTATTCACAGCTGATATTCTCCACCATACTTGGCATACTTTTCCTCAACCAGTTCCCCGACCACTGGAGTTTTATCGGATACGTCATCATTATCAGCATGGCTGTTCTGGTATTTTTGTACAACAATATCTGGCATGAGAAAAAGTCGGCACAAAAGGATGGCTGACAGATATTCAACATAATAAAAAATCGCCGCTGTATGACACCATACAGCGGCGATTTTTTTCAGTTCTCGGTTTTTTCGGCGTTATCACAGCAATTCATGCAGGACGGTTCAAGTCCTCTCGGGAAGAATTCACCGACAGGGAAATCTATCTGCTCGAACATTTCGCAGGGCGTTCCGCTTGACGATGTGCACTCCTTGCCCGGCACACAGTAATCGTATACGGGTATCATAAGCGGCACAGGGCGTGCAAGCGAGATTATGGTGAAAAGACCTATGGTTATAAGCACGGTGCGCTCGCCTGTTTCGGGGTCGGGGGCGGTAAGCTTTGTATCAAGGCACATTGGTTCCACCAGACTTACCGATGCAGTCGGCAGAGTGCAAAGCGACTTGCAGCATGCACAGCCTGTTGTGGGGGTCTCCTGTGCGGTGACCTGTCCCGAATTTGAAACAAAGCGCAGTGTTCCGCCGTCACTGCCGTAGAGTATGACCTTTTTGGTAAAGGACGCATTGCCGTAGACCACCACAGGCGGGGTGTTGTCACCGCTGTAAACCTCGATCTGTGCACGGAAATTATAAGTCACATCGACAGAGTAGAACCCCTGATTGAAAGCAACGGGACTAACGCTGAACCCAACGTCCGTCACATCTATCGACTGTGTTTTGATGTATGCCGCATCGTCGATAAGCGCCTGATCTTCCGCACAGAATGAGAACACCAGATCTTCAAGACAATCCTGTGCACTGCATGAATCGTATATCCTCATAGCGTCGATGCAGACGGCTTCCTTGAAGCTGCCGTTCGGTTTGAATTTGTTTTCGCTCATAAACTAACCTCCCGAAAGATATATTGAAGTTTTATTACCGCCCCGATAAGGGATAGGTTTCATCTTCTCTACATCATATTCGCAGGCGGGCAGATGTGTGCACAAACAGCTTTTATTTATGGGCATTTTCCCGCTGACAGCTTAGCAGCTATCATTATCAGGGCAGTATGCAAAGTCCCGAAAAACGCAAAAAAGCGTGGGCGGCAAATTATCCGCTCACGCTTGATCTTTCATATCAGGTATTCTTGTCAACAGTTTTGAACTGCTTGAGATTGCCTATCTTTTCGTTGCGCTCATCGAGGACCTTTTCAACGTCAGCCCAGTCAAGACCCTGATTTACTGCCAGTACCATTACGTGGTAAAGCAGATCGTTGATCTCGTTTTTCAGCTCGTCGTTGTCACCGTTCTTAGCGGCGATGATGGTCTCGGAAGCTTCCTCGCCCACCTTCTTGCAGATCTTGTCAACGCCCTGCTGATAGAGGTAGCAGGTGTAGCTTTTCTCGGGTGCTTCACCCTTGTCGAACTGTTCCTTTCGTGCTTTGAGCACCTCAAATATCTCCTGATAAACTGTCATTATTCTTCCTCCTCATTATACATTTCCTTGAAAAAGCAGCTGTAAGAACCTGTGTGGCAGGCAACACCTGTCTGCTCAACATTTACAAGCAGCGTGTCGTCATCACAGTCACCGTAAATGGAGACGACCTTTTGCAGATGACCGCTTGTAGCGCCCTTGTTCCAGTATTCCTGTCTCGATCTGCTCCAGAACCATGTGTAGCCTGTTTCGAGTGTACGCTTCAGGCTCTCCTTATTCATGTAAGCCAGCATCAGCACCGTCTTTGTGTTGACTTCATAGCAGATAGCGGGTATCAGTTCGCTCTTGACAAAGTACTTGTCAAGATCATTTATGTCGATCTTTATCTTACTCATAATTACTCCTTTATTCATCTATTACTGCTACCTGATAATCATCTTCATATATGATCTTTCCAATATGATCGGTAAAAACAATATCATAAGGTATTTTATACTTATCAAGCAACGACATTAATATTTCTGCTTTTTCACGCATTTCATCATATTTATCAGTTTTAAAATATGTTATGGCACCCTGAGGGTTATCATTATTATCACCATAAAAAGGCGGCTCAGGGAGATGCTGTTTAAACCAGTTCTCGGTCTGCTCATATAGCTTGCAGTCTTCATCTGAATAAACCCCATCTCTGACTCTTCGCCAATTCAGAATAAAAACTCCGACAGGCTTACCTGTTCTGTAAGCATGCTCACGCCCTTGTATTCGCATATATTTTTTTATCATCATAAACCGACCTTATGTCCACAGACTTGTTATGCACATGGGCGACGATTCAGTTTCACGCTTGAAACCGCAGTTCTCATAAAAATGTGCCTCTTTGTTATAAGCCACCAGCACTATGCGCAGGTAGTCCCTGTATTTTTCCTTTGTCATATCCACCAGAGTTCTGCCTATGGATTTTCCCTGATATTCGGGGTCTACCAGAAGATAGTGTACATAAGCGGTCATTACACCGTCGTCCATTGCGCATATCATGCCTATCAGCTTATCTCCGTCCCAGGCAGAGAACACAGTCTCATAATTAGTCATGGCTGTTTTTAGCTTATCGGGGAAATGCCCCGATGACCATTCCACCGAAAGGAACAGCCTTTCCAGTTCTGCGGTGGTAAAATCATGGATATCTTTATAAACTATATCTTTCATCTGTCACTGCCGCCTTTTTATTCCGTGATCTTATCGGGGTCATCGACTTTTCTGACCTCAAAATATTTGATAAACTCAGCCGACCACATATCCATTTCTTCGCCTATATCGTTCTCGTTGACTTCGGTCATAATGAACCAGACCCTTTTGCAGCCTGCCTTTGACATTTCGGGAAGAAGAAAAGAAAAGCCCCATTCGACGTCTTCCTTTTCGTCCTCAAAGCCGTTGCGGGCATCTATCACAAGGTCACAGCCATGCTGACGGATAAGCTCCAGCGCAGCAGTGGCAGGGGCACGGTAATCATCGAACGTTGCCCTCTTTTTCCATGTCAGCAGCGACTTGCCTTTCCACAGCTGTACATCAGCGTATTCAGATGTAAAATACATATTTATCTCTCCTCCCCGAACAGCTTGGCGATCATTCTCTCGGGGTCGTTTAAGAATGCCTTGCTGACGCTGACAGTTTCAGTTTCTTCATAGCGTCTGCGGGCTATCTCTTTCTCGTCAAGCTCGTATATCAGCGCCTGCGGATATGCCAGCAATATGGGTGAATGGGTGGCTATGATAAACTGGGAGTTTTTTTGTACCAGTTCATTCATGCGTATCAGCAGACCCATCTGGCGCTGCGGCGAGAGCGCCGCCTCAGGCTCGTCGAGAATGTAAAGCCCGTTGCCTCTGAAACGGTTCATCACCAGCGCAAAAAAGCTCTCACCATGCGACATCTCGTGCAGTGAAACGCCGCCGTAGCTTTCGATGATCGGCGGACTTTCTGCCAATTGTCTGTCCATCTCATCAATGTTGGTAGCAACATTATAATAACTCTCCGCCCGCAGGAAGAACCCGTCTCTCGGGCGCTGAAAGCTCTTTATGACCCGCAGATGTTCATGCAACGGCGAGTGAGTTTCATTGGTGGCAAAGCTGAAATTCCTGCTGCCGCCTTCGGGGTTGAAACCGAAAGCAACGGCAATTCCCTCCAGCAGAGTGGATTTGCCTGTGCCGTTCTCGCCCACAAGAAAAGTCACGCTGTTGTCAAAACTAAGCCCGCCCATATCGGCGAGGTGCTTCACAGCAGGCAGGTCAGCGATGTAACTTTCCTCGTACTCCATGCCGAAAAGCTCGATACTGCGGATATATCCGACGTCCATTACCTTACGATTATGCCCTTGCTGCGGCAGTCCTCCTTGACCTGACCCACTGTCAGTTCATGGAAATGGAACAGGCTTGCCGCCAGTGCCGCTGAACAATCTGTCTTTAAGAATGCATCTGCGAAGTCGCCCAGCTTGCCTGCACCGCCCGATGCGATGACAGGTATCCTGACTGCATCTACCACAGCTTTCAGCATGTTAAGATCAAATCCGCCACGCACGCCGTCAGTGTCGATGGAGTTCAAGCATATCTCACCTGCGCCCAGCTGTTCGCATTTTTTGACCCAGTCTATCAGGTCCAGCTTCATATCGATGCGTCCGCCGTTGATGAAAACTGTCCATTTATTTTCCCCGACAGCCTTTGCATCTACACCCACGCATATACACTGGCTGCCGAATATATCGGCGCCTTCCTTGATAAGCTGAGGGTTCTGCACCGCCTGAGAATTTACAGACACTTTATCGGCACCCGCACGGAGAGTATCACGTATGTCATCGACCGTCTTGATGCCGCCGCCGACTGTCAGCGGGACAAACACCTTTTTAGCGGTCTCACGGACAACGTCCAGCATAACTCCCCTGCCCTCATGGGACGCAGTTATATCGTAAAAAACTATCTCGTCAGCACCCTGTTCGTTGTACTCGCAGGCACAGGCAACGGGGTCACCGACTTCTTTTATACCTTCAAAATTCACACCCTTTACCACCTTGCCGTCACGGACGTCAATGCAGGGTATTATTCTTTTAGCAAGCATATTTTACCTCCATAAGGTTTTATGTGAAAGGTGCATATTCATAGTCAAGGCAGTCAGACTCGCTTTTTTCGGCGGCAAACCGCCATTTCATGCCCTGTGCTATGACAGCGGTGTCGTGTACGTCCGCCAGAGAAAAGGGCTTGTCACTGCGGCGATATGGCGGGTCGAAGCTTTCGTTAAAAGAAAGCACCAGCAGTTTATTTCGGCTGTGTTTACCGTAAAGGTCATCACGGAAGACAAGCTTGCAGTCTGTCATCAGGTCTTTCTGCATTGTGAAATACTCCACCGAGTAAAACAGCAGTTCTATCTCACCGCAAATATGTGACTTCACCCTCAGAAGCAGCATTCTGCCTGTGCTTCTTTCCTCGCCAAATCCATCGGTGAACTTCTCATTGCCTGTGAGATAATTTGCCGAAAGCAGCACAGCGTCAATGAAGCTGCCTGTTTTATCCATGAGGAAACGAATATCCTCATCGGACTTTATCTCGTTCCAGCCCATGAAAACACCTCCCTGTCAGATAAAGAGGCTGTATACCTCATCAGCTATATCCATATCATCAGCTTCTTCTGCATAGCGCCAGCGCAGTTTTTTTGCTATGACAAAGGAGTCATTGGCATTTTTCAGGTCTATGCCGAAATTTTCAAGATCGTTCAGCTGTCTGAAATCTGTCCAGACTATCAGCCTGTCATCACGGGTCTTTCCCATGAGGTCTGTGCGGAACTCCAGCACACATTCATATATCTCAGCTGAATAATTCTCAGCATGACCCTGCACCGCATGGTAGACCACTCCGCTGAAAAGCATCTCTATCCTGCCGAACCACCCGCTGTCCACTGTGAGAAGCAGAGCATTGTCAGGTGAGTATACTATCATTGAATTGCCGTCTGTATTATGGCAGCCGCTTACATAATTTACCGAAACTACCACCGAATCGTGCAGGTCACCGTTTTTTTCCATGAACTCGTCTATATCTGACTGAGTGCTTATCTTCCGCCAGCTCATGGTCTTAACTCAGCGAAATTTTTCAGTATTTTAAGACCTGTCTCACCGCTCTTTTCAGGGTGGAACTGACAGCCGTAAACGAACTTTCCGTCACCCACAACAGCAGGCACCTTTGAACCGTAGGTGCAGTAAGCATACAGGTTCTTATCATCACAGAAAGCCTTATAGCTGTGCACGAAGTACACATACTCATCATTGCCAAGTCCGTCGAACAGGCGGCAGTCACGGTTGTATTCCAGCTTGTTCCAGCCCATGTGAGGTATTACCAGGTCGGGTTCGTTGATCTTATCAACATAGCCGCCGACCAGACCAAGTCCCGCACACTCCTCAAACTCATAGCTCTTATCGAATATCAGCTGCATGCCGAGACATATACCGAGGAATGGCTTCTGTGCAGCCTGTTCCTTTATGGTGTCCACCAGTCCGCTGACACTCAGCATATTCATAGCCCACGGAAATGCACCTACACCGGGCAGGATGATCCTGTCAGCTGCTATCAGGTCTTCTTTTTTATCGGTGAGCCTGCTTTCAAGCCCAAGATGGTCAAGGGCATTCTTCACAGAGAAGATATTGCCTGCACCGTAATCAACTATCGCTATCATCACAGCACCCCTTTTGTAGAGAGCACGCCTTTGCCTGTCTCGGTCATTGCGTCCTTCAAAGCATGCGCACAAGCCTTGAACATCGCTTCGATTATGTGGTGGTCGTTCTTGCCGTATTCCTCACGCAGATGCAGGGTGATCCCCGAATTGAATGCAAAAGCACGGAAGAATTCTTCTGTCAGGCAGGTATCGAACTGCCCGCAGCGGTCATCATGGAACTCAGCGTTGAACACCAGAAAAGGTCTGCCGCTGATATCCAGTGCACAGAAGCTGAGTGCTTCGTCCATAGGCACATAAGCCGAGCCGTAGCGTGCAATGCCGCCCTTGTCGCCCAGTGCTTCCGCAAAAGCCTTGCCTATGCAGATACCCGTATCTTCTACCGAGTGATGTGCGTCAACATAAAGATCGCCCTTACACTTGACTTTCAGGTCGATGCCGCTGTGAACACCGAAGGCAGTCAGCATGTGGTCAAAAAAACCTATGCCTGTATCTATCTCGACCTTTCCG
>CAMNMO010000157.1 GCA_946544695.1 uncultured Ruminococcus sp.
ACCTGTCTTTCGGAAGTATCATCTCATGTTCCATCGGAACAAAGCCGTACTTCTCATAAAGAGGTCTGCCCGCAGCGGTGGCTTCAAGGGTGATGTGTGTCACGCCCCTGCGCCTTGCATCTTTCACAAGCAGGTCGAGGGTATTCATGGCTATGCCCTGTCTGCGGTATGACGGGTCGGTATACATGTTCATGATGTAGGCTTTTCTGCCTGTTTCATTGTCGCAGGTGGGCATCACCGTGTAATAGCTTACTCCCCCGGCACCGACTATCCTTTCGCCGTCAAAGGCAAGGTAAGCTGTATGGCTGTCATCGGCAAAGGCTTTTTCGTAGTAGCGCCGTGACTGTTCTTCGACCGCTGACATATCAGCGTCATCAGCAAGCAGGTTGGCTGCCCGCAATACTTTCACCCGCACCTCAGTCAGCAGCGTGATATCATCGGCTGACATCTTCCTGTATTCTATCATCATCTCACCTCACACTCATACCTTAAAATTATACCATATCTCCGATACCTTTGTAAATCGGCATATTACACGGAAAATACTCAAAACTGAATAGTGCTGTTGACTTTTTCGGGCGCAGTCTTTCAGATACATTTATGATATCATTCACATCGCCCGCCGCAAAACCACTCTCATTGATTTTTGTTAAAGAAGTCTTTACAATTATATTAAAATATGGTATACTATTGAAGTAAGGTTTACTATGTGATAAACGTTACAGGGGGTTTTTGAATGTCAAGGTTCAGGAAACACATACCGCTTATCTGCTGTGCACTGTTTGCGGCAACTGCTGTGACCGCTGTTGCTGCCGCATGGACATCGGGTGTACACCTTTTTGACTTCGGTATCTCTTTTTCGGCTTATATAGGACTAAGCCGTTCCGTATCGGTGCTGTGGTTCTGTGCTGTAACTGTCATGATGCCGCTGCTTGCATTCTTCACAGTCAAAACCAGAATGCCCAAGCTGAAAAAAGCTTTCTATGCTGCGGTGCTGCTTTGTATTTTCGGCACTGCCTTTTTCCCGTTCAACACTTTCAGCGATGCCCCCACTGCCCTGACCGTAGATGTGCATAACTATTTTGCCATCGGGCTTATGCTGCTGTCAACAGCAACGTTTTTCATTACTGCCTTCACTGCAAGCCGCAAAGCACAGCGTATCGTTTCGATATGTTCGATAGCCTATGCGCTGTCCTTCATAGTATTGTATTTCACAGGTACAGCCATGCTGTTCAAGACCTTTTTCGTCTGGGAAGTAATGTTCATAATACTTCTGCTTCTGGAATTTCACTTTGATGACTGTTCGGATACAGACGGCAGTGATGCAGTCCGCAAATAAAGCTGACAGATAGGAGATACACAATGCCTTTCACACCAAATGCCCCGCAGTTTTTGTTTGAGAATTATTCACGCAATGACAAGGACTGGTTTCGTAAGAACAAAGATGTTTACGAAAAAGAAGTCCTCGTGCCCATGCGTGAGATGATAGAACACCTGACGCCGCTGATGCAGAGGATAGACCCGCTGATAGTATGTTCGCCCAAAAAGGTAAGCAGGATATGGCGGGACGTCAGGCTTATCAAGGACGGCATGTTCTTCAAGCAGTCGGTGTGGATATCACTGATGAGACCGAAGGAAAGGTTTGTAAGCAAGCCCGAATTTTTCTTCTGGATAAACCCCGAATGTTTCGGCTGGGGCTGCGGCTACTACCATATACCCACCCCCGTGATGGAAAACATACGCACGCTGATACTTACCCGTGATAAGACTGCGATGGACGCAGTCAGGGCTTATGAGGGGCAGGATATATTCAAGCTTGACGGTGAGATGTACAAGCGTGACAGGTTTCCCGATGAACCCGAAAACCTGAAACTGTGGCTAAACAGAAAAAACATTTCGGTGGTGTTTGAAAGCGATGACCCCGAACTGTTTTTCAGTGACAGGCTGAACGAGAGAGTTAAGTCTGATTTTGAGAGGATAGCACCCGTCTATGCGCTTTTTGCAAAGGCGGAGGATATGGAGGCGTCCAAAAACACGGACAGAAAATGAGGTAAGATATGATCGTTTATTTCAGCGGCACAGGCAATACCAGATACGCAGCAAAAGCGCTGGGCATTATGCTGAACGATGATGTCATGGACATCAAGGAGCTGATAAAACAGGGCGCAAGGGTGAAGTTCTACTCCGATAAGCCCTACGTTATCTGCGCACCCATCTATGCATGGAGATTCCCGCCGCTCGTTGAAAGCTTCATTGAGAATTCTGATTTCTGGGGCAGCAACAAGATGTACTTCGTGGCGACCTGCGAGAGCCAGACAGGTGATGCAGCACGCCACCTTAAAAAGTGCTGCAAGGACAAGGGGCTTGATTTCTGCGGATTTGCGGGAGTTCCAATGCCTGAGAATTACATCGTGATGTACAAGGTGCCCTCAGAAAAGGAACAGGATAGGATATTCGGCAGGGCGAATGCACAGCTTGCACGCATCGCAGGTGTGATAGACAATTACGGACAGCTGACTGATGAGCTTGACATGAAGCTGCTCAAGCCCTTCACAGCACTGGTGAATCCCTGGTTTTTCGGTGCGTTCGTATCATCGGATAAATTCCGTGCCACCAATAAATGCACAGGCTGCGGCAAGTGCACAAAGGTCTGTCCCTACGAAAGCATAAGGCTGAAGGACGGCAAGCCTGTATGGGGTCCCAAATGCACACATTGCATGGCATGTATAAGCAGCTGCCCCACACAGGCAATTGAATACGGCAGAAGGACAGTCGGCAAGGAAAGATACCTCTGCAAACGAGAACCAAACATCAAGATAAAGTGACAAGGACTGGTAATATATGGACATAAAAGCACTGATATCAGGCAGCATCAGCAGACCCGAAAAAAGACCTCTTGCAAAGGGTGAACGTTCTGCTGAGGGCGGTGCCTGGTGCATCGTGGTGATGCCTGTGGTCGGGCTTTTTCTTGAAATGTTCGCCAAAGACAGATATTCGGGTGCGGTGCTTTGGCTGACTGTGCTTATGCTTATATTGTTCGGGTGTATCGCAGATCACAGGCAGATAAGCGAACAGCTTCAGCCTGCTGACAGAGAACGGCTGAAAGAATTTATCCCCATACCGCCTGCATATCTGTTCATCAGGGACAAGCTGATAAAGGGCGAACCGTACAGGGGCATTGCCCTTGCAATGCTGATGGCGGCGGCGGTGTTTGCAAACGGCTTCACACAGGGGCTTATGCTTAATGAGGACAATATCCCCGAAAAGCTGGAAAAGTCGTCGGTTATGAACCTTAACAATTTCAGCGGCACAAGCGAGAACATCATCGGGGAACAGCTTGACGGCTGGTTCGATGATGACTACGAAACGTTCTGCACGCACAAGGGTGACACCTTCACGATAGCATACAGAGGCATGCATGACGGAAAGTCTGCCGAAGTTACCATAGAAGTCGTACATGACGGCTACACATATCAGTCCATCAAAGCGGCAGATGTGACCATCGACGGCAACGCCCTTGAAGGCGATGAACGCAATGACACCATCAAAAAGATATTCATAGGCGAAGAAGCTGACGCCGATGAAGAAAGCAGCAAGTCCGAATAAACGAAAAAACAGCAAAGCGCACAGCCTTGCTGTTTTTATTATGCCTTTATCACTTAGCGAATCTCAGCAGCATCTCACGCATCAGCTTGCATGCCAGTGCGGTACTTCTGCCGCTGTTGTCGTATGCGGGTGAAAGTTCGTTCATGTCAAATGCCACAACGTTCAGGTCTGAGAGGACTTCAATGGCATCAAGCAGTTCATCAAAATGCACGCCGCCTGCTTCGGGGGTGCCTGTACCGGGGAATTCCGAGGGGTCAAGCACATCGAGGTCGAGGGTAAAGTACACAGGTGCGCAGCCTATGTAGCCCACAACTTCCTGTATGGTGCGGAAGTCGAACAGGTTCATCGAGGTGTGCTGTTCCATCAGGAAATCCACCTCGCTCTTGTCGGCACTTCTGATACCTAACTGGAATATCTTTCCGTCACCGAGTATCTCGTGGCAGCGGCGCATAACGCACGCATGGCTAAGCTTTACCCCGAGATAATCGTCTCTCAGGTCGGCATGTGCATCGAACTGTATGATATGCAGGTCGGGATACTTCTCAGCCGCAGCCCTTACAGCACCCAGCGTCACCAGATGTTCGCCGCCTATCATGCAGGGGATCTTGCCGTCATCAAGTATGGCGGCAGTCCTTGCCTGAATGTCTGAAAGTGCCTGTTCGGGCGAACCGAAAGGCAGTTCAAGGTCGCCGCTGTCGAACACCTTTATGTCCAGCAGATCCTTCATCTGATACAGCGAGAAAGTCTCTATACCGAAACTCTCGCTCCTCATCGCCTGGCTTGCGAACCTTGTTCCGGGGCGGAAAGATGTGGTGCTGTCAAACGGCGCACCGAACATTACTATCTTCGCCTCATCGTACTCACAGTCACAACCTATAAAGGTAGAGATATTTTTTTCCAACATGATAAAAACTCCTTTCGATCGTCTATGTTGTCGGGGGCTTTCTGCTTTAATCCCGCCCCTGATAATAGTAAACAAATAAAAAGCTGTCCCGGTCCACCGCAGCCTTTGCATTTTCCAAAATATCGGACTTGATATACATTCGCTCATAACCTTGTGCGCATCTCACAGGGGGTATCAAGTACATACCCCTCAGATCCCCGCCTGCCGTCTCAGAGATATCCCGCAAGCTTTTCAGCTGAGGTCTTAGCAAGTCCCGAATATTCATACCCCTCACAGAATAATATCGCAGTGACAAGAGTATCACGCCGCACGATTCCCCCTGCAAGGGCGAAAGACCTGCCGTAGTCCCCAAAGGATTCACATAAGACCTTTCGCTGTTCTTCCGTCACGAGTTTTCCAGTACCTCCAGCACGTAGTTGGGCAGTGCAAAGCAGCCCTTGTGCAGTTCGGTGTTGTAGTATTTCGTCTTCAGCCCGAACTCCTTCCAGCGGTCAGCCTTCAGGTCGTAAACAGGGTGGAGATTTTTCGAGGCGAACCCGAACAGCCAGTGCCCCGACGGGTAGGTGGGTATGTGCGCCTGATAGACCATCGTCACGGGGAAGTTCGCACCTATGCGCTTGTGGGTGCGTGTCACCATGTCCACGTAGCTGTCATAATAGGTGCTTTCGTGCTGGTTTATCAGTATTCCGTCATCGGTCAGCGCCTTGAAGCAGTTGCCGTAAAATTCCTTAGTGAACAGCCCCTCACCGGGTCCGAACGGGTCGGTGGAATCGACTATGATAAGGTCATATTCATTCTGCTTTCTGCGGACGTATTTCAGCCCGTCCTCAAAGAACAGGTGAACTCTCGGGTCATCGAACTTGCAGGCTGTCTGCGGCAGAAATTCCTTGCACACCTTGACCACCTGTTCGTCTATCTCCACCATGTCGATATTTTCAATGGTGGGGTACCTTGTCAGTTCCCTGACAGTTCCGCCGTCGCCCGCACCGATGACCAGCACGTTTTTAATATCGGGGTTTACCGCCATAGGCACGGCAGTCACCATCTCGTGGTAGATGTACTCGTCCTTCTCAGTCAGCATGATGAAGCCGTCCAGCACCAACACCCTGCCGAATTCATAGGTGTCGAACACATCTATTTCCTGGTAGTAGCTTTTTCCTGAATACAGCTGCTTTTTTACCTTTATGGTAAAGTTCACATCGTCCGTATGCTTTTCTGTAAACCAAAGGTCCATTTATCTCACTCCGTTCATCTGCAATGTAAATGCTTCAATAATACTGAATTATCCAAAAATATGTACACTAAAATTCTATCATGATAACAGTTATCCTGCACTTGCTGCCATCTCTGCCGTCGGCAAATGCCGCATAATAGTCATGACGTTTCCGTTTTCCATCATCGGGCACGACTATCTCATATATCACATCGGGCTCTTTAAAGCTGCTGTCCTTCCAAAGACCGTGCTCGGCATTTATCTGTTCCACAGCAAAGCCATAGTTCTCATCAGTCTTGTCAACGATGTGGAAGTTCCCATTTGCAAAGGCATTCTCCATGAATTTCTCAGGGTCGCTTATACCCTCAAAATTCAGATGATACTTGCCGCTGGGAGCGTCCCCGGGAGCCGAAGATATTTCAGATTTTTTCAGCGTGCCGTCCTCGGGGATATCTATGCAGAGCCGTTCTTCAAGAGTACTGATATCCTCCTTTGTGAACTCGGTCTTTTCTGTTACGAAAAGCTTTGAAAACCCATAGGCGCTCCAGAAAAGCACAGCAAAACAGACCGTCATACAAACTGCAAGAGCTGTAATGCAGCCACGCTTTTTCGGCTTGTTTGCAGGTACCTGCGGCTGACTATGATCATAGACCATGATACGCCCCCCTTTTCCACTTCATATTACAGCTGCCGCCGTCATTCAGATATCCGATAAAGTGATCCTCAGAATATCATTTTCAGGAAAAGTATCAGCTTTATGACTGCGATCACCGCCGCCACGCCGCTTGCCGCCACAACACCTATAACGATGCGGTCGAATGTCTTAGGCGGGATAGCCGCCTGTATGCGAAGATCGTGTTTCTGCGGCTGAGGTGTGTTCTCCGAATAAAAGCTGCCGTTGCCCTCAAAACCTCGGCTGATGCCGCTGCTTTGTTCGGATCGGGATACCTCCGTGCCCTTGCTGAGATCTACTTTGTTGTCCATTTGTTCCTCCTATATCTTGTCTGCAAATATCTTTGCGGAATATTCTCCGCCGTCTTTATAA
>CAMNMO010000158.1 GCA_946544695.1 uncultured Ruminococcus sp.
GAGTTGCCGCCGTTTATGGAAGCGTCGGTCTGGAACACTTTCATGGTTATATCTTCAACGGTGATGGTCCTGTCTTTAGCTGAGATTATGCCCGTTGTGGCAGTGTTTGCAAGATCAAGACCCAGAGGGTTGCCTATAACTATCGCAAGTTCACCCACCTGTACATCTTCCGATCTGCCTATCTCAGCCTTTTGCAGACCATCATAGTCGATCTTCAGCACTGCGATATCGGTCTGGGTATCCTTGCCCACATTTTCAGCAGTAAAAGTCAGCTCGTCCTGAGTGTCGTCCTCATCGCCGTAATAGGGCGGCAGCACGACAGAAATGGACTCAGCGTCATTGATAACATGAGCGTTCGTGATGATATATCCGTCCTCACTGAGAACGATGCCCGAACCTGTTGCTATGCCCATATCAGTGATGCAGCTTATGCCGACCACCGAAGGTGACATTTTCTCGATGACCTCAGGGATAGTCAGTGCATCAGGGGGAGCCGCCATCTGTTCAAGGGTCGGCAGATCCTTTCTGTTTACGGCACGTTCAGCGGCAGAACTATCGCCGTTGACAGCCATCAGCCCTGTGTTGTTTCTTTCCTGTCGGTCAGCGGGTTCGGGGGAATTTTTCCCTGTCACGAGAGTATAGCCGACGATGGATGTGACAGCGATAGCCGCAACGCCCAGTACAGCGAGGAAAGCGGTCAGTATCTTTTTTCCTGCCGAGCCCGGTCTTGACTGCGTGTCAAAGGAATACTCATTCATCACGCCCTGCTGCGCATAGAAATTCTGTTCAGCGAAGCCGTCACGGTTAATATAAGGCTGTTCCCTGTTCACATAGGGCTGTTCCTGCCCTGTATAGGGAGCCTGACCATTATTATAGGGGCGGTAACCGCCGCCGTTGTATTCATTCATAAGCATCCTCCACACGGTTCGGAACATTAACTTCTGATGTTATATATTATACCCGACAATGTGATAATTTTATGACAGCTGAACAAAAGTTATGAATTATTTACAAGAACAAAGCCCTGCCGTGCTGTTTTTACGCCTTGCAGGGGAAAGAATAACATCATTTCAATGTTAGGCTGACCATAAAAAATGCCCCGAGCATCGCTGCTGCGGGGCATTATCGTTCGCTTTATCAGAATTCGATCTTCTTGCTGATGTAATCTACCAGCTCGTCGATCTTTATTCTCTCCTGCTCCATAGTGTCTCTGTCTCTTACAGTTACACAGCCGTCTTCTGCGGAATCAAAGTCATAAGTCACACAGAAAGGAGTACCTATCTCGTCCTGACGGCGATATCTCTTACCTATCGAACCTGCTTCGTCGTAGTCAACACTGAAGTGCTTGGAGAGTGTGTCATACAGCTCACCTGCCTGCTCGCTCAGCTTCTTGGAAAGCGGCAGTACGCATGCCTTGAAAGGTGCCAGTGCAGGGTGGAAATGCATTACAGTTCTCACATCGGGCTTCTCGGGAGTACCGATATCCTCCTCGTCATAAGCCTCGGTAACAACTGTCAGGAACAGTCTCTCAACACCCAGAGAAGGCTCGATAACATAGGGGATATATCTCTCGTTGGTCTCGGGGTCGAAGTAGTCAAGGCTCTTGCCCGAAGTGTTTATGTGCTGGGTCAGGTCATAGTCTGTTCTGTCAGCTACGCCCCACAGTTCGCCCCAGCCGAAGGGGAACAGATACTCAAAGTCAGTGGTAGCCTTTGAATAGAAGCACAGCTCCTCCTGCGAATGATCTCTCAGTCTCAGGTTCTCTTCCTTGATGTTCAGGCTCAGCAGGAAGTTCTTGCAGAAGCTTCTCCAGTACTCGAACCACTCCAGATCGGTGCCGGGCTTGCAGAAGAACTCCAGCTCCATCTGCTCGAACTCTCTTACTCTGAATATGAAGTTACCGGGAGTGATCTCGTTACGGAAGCTCTTACCTACCTGTGCCACACCGAAAGGTATCTTCTTTCTCGAAGTTCTCTGGATATTCGCAAAGTTTACGAATATACCCTGTGCAGTCTCGGGTCTCAGGTATATCTCAGACTTTGAATCCTCAGTGATGCCCTGGAATGTCTTGAACATCAGGTTGAACTGACGGATATCTGTGAAGTTGTGCTTGCCGCAGTCAGGGCAGGGAATGTTCTTTTCCTTGATGTAATCCATCATCTGCTCGTTTGACCAGCCTGCAACATTTGTGCCGTCAAAATCTTCGATCAGGTTATCTGCACGGTGACGAGTCTTGCACTCCTTGCAGTCCATGAGGGGGTCGGAAAATCCACCGATATGACCTGATGCTACCCATGTCTGGGGGTTCATCAGTATGGCAGAATCAAGACCTACGTTCAGCTTGTTCTCCTGAACGAACTTCTTTCTCCATGCGTCCTTGATATTGTTTTTCAGCTCAACGCCAAGAGGACCGTAATCCCAGGTGTTAGCCAGTCCGCCATAGATCTCACTGCCGGGGTAAACAAAGCCTCTGCCTTTGCAGAGCGCAACGATCTTATCCATTGTCTTTTCGGTATTCTTCATAGCAATGCTCTCCTTATATAATAAAATACATGCACCTATATTGTATAACATATCTTCGACGATGTCAAGTGTTTTTTATGAACAAAAAATTCTGCCCCTTACATGAAAAGCGAGCGCCCCGCACATGCAGGACGCTCGTGATGCTTTTATTCATGCGTTTTTTGCAGATCTACTGCTGTGATCATTCAAGCAGCTTTATGCCCTTGACATGTGCTGCTATCTTTGAGAGGTCGGTAACATTTACCACGCCGTCGCCGTTGACATCAGCCACAGACTCATCATCGAGCATTTTAAGCCCCTTGATGTGTGCAGCGACTTTTGAAAGGTCGGTAACAGTTATCATTCCGTCACCGTTGATATCCCCCTGCATAGCGGTCGGGTGGTTTACTGAAATGGTATAAGTAGCCTCACTGTACCATTTTTTCGTTCCGCAGATCTCGACATAATAAGTGCCCTTTGCAAACTCGCTCATCTTCAGGGTAACTTTGCCTTCTTCGGATGCTTTGGAATATGTCTCGTCGATCAGTTCCTTCTCAAAGTTCCACAGCTTGATATGCCACATATCTTCATTATCATCGAATGGTACATGGCTGAAGTCGATATCAACGCCGTCATCGCCATCAAGTGTGAATGCGAATATATCACTGTCGCCGTAAAGCACCGAACCGTTCATTTCTGTATCAAGCGGCAGAACAGTTGCTGTTTCATAGCTGTTGTTGAATTCCTTTTCCCAAGTATCTGACTCGGTAAACTGCGCATTCAGGGTATAAGTCAGATCAGATGAACGGTAATCATAAGCAGTTATGTCATAGCCGTAGACCTCCACATAATATGTGCCCGCAGGCAGACCTATCTGCGGATATCCATCGCCCTCCTCGCTGCTGCCCGTGAAATACTTTGCGCAGATAAGATTCTTATCGAAGTTGTAAAGCTTTACTGTCCAGTAGTTTTCGGGGTCATCTATATACTCATGGGTGAACAGCAGTTCTATCATGCCGTCCTTTTCGGTCGTGAAAGAGAACAGGTCCTTTGTATTGGAAATGCTGCCGTTGTAGTCGGTATCAAGATCCATCTTTGATGCTGAATCAAAGTCATCATTGATCTCTTTTTCCCAGGTATCCGATGCAGTGAAATTTGCATTGAGGGTATAGGTGAGGTCTGATGAACGGTAATCATAAGCAGTTATATCATAACCGTAGACCTTTAAATAGTATGTGCCGGCAGGCAGACCTATCTCGGGAAAATAGTCTGCTTCCTTATCGCTGCCCGCAAAATATCTTGTACAGATAGCCTGCTTGTCAAAGTTATAGAGCGTTACAGTCCAGTAAAGATCGGGGCTGTCTATATACTCATGCGAGAATGCCAGCTTAACCATACCGTCCTTATCGGTGTTGAAGGTATAATAGTCCTCATCGTTGGCAATGCTGCCGCTGTAATCGGTGTTGACCTTGATCTCCGATGCCGAAGCATAATTGTTGTCAAGTTCCTTTTCCCAAGTATCCGATGCAGTGAAATTTGCATTGAGAGTGTAGGTAACATCAGATGAACGGTAGGTGCTGGCACCTGCGGAATAACCGTAGACCTTCACATAGTATGTGCCCGCAGGCAGACCTATCTCGGGGAAATAAACAGCCTCTTTATCACTGCCCGCAAAGTTTCTTGAACAGATAAGATCCTTATCAAAATTATAGAGCTTTACATTCCAGTAAAGATCGGGGCTGTCTATATACTCATGCGAGAATGCCAGCTTCACCATGCCGTCCTTATCGGTGGTGAAGGTATAATAGTCCTCATCGTTGGCAATGCTGCCCTTGTAATCGGTGTTGACCTTCATCTCTGATGCCGAAGCGAAATCTGTGTTCAGCTCCTTTTCCCAAGTATCCGATGCAGTGAAATTTGCATTGAGGGTATAGGTAACATCAGATGAACGGTAGGTGCTGGCACCTGCGGAATAGCCGTAGACTTTCACATAGTATGTTCCTTTTGCCAGCCCTATCTCGGGGAAATAAACAGCCCCCTTATCACTGCCCGCAAAGTTTCTTGAACAGATAAGATCCTTATCAAAATTATAGAGCTTTACATTCCAGTAAAAATCGGGGCTGTCTATATACTCATGCGAAAATGCCAGCTTGACCATACCGTCTTTTTCGGTGGTGAAGGTATAATAGTCCTCATCGTTGGCAATGCTGCCGCTGTAATCGGTGTTGACCTTCATCTTTGATGCAGATGCATAATCGTTGTTAAATTCCTTTTCCCATGTATCCGATACTTCAAGATCAACATTCAGAGTGTACGGTACCGATGACCATTTCCTCGACGCACCCGATACCACAACATAGTATTTGCCCGCAGGCAGACCGATATCAGGGAATGACGCAATATCAGTCTCACTGCCGCTGAAACTGCGTGTACATATCGTCTGTTCATTGAAGTCTTTCAATGTTATCGTCCAGTAGTCGTCAGGGTCGTCCACATATTCATGCGAAAAATCCAGCCTTACCCTGCCGTCCTTTTCAGTGGTGAAAGTGTAGTAATGTGAATAACTGTTTTCACCTAACGAATCATTGACGTCCTTATTCACCGAAATGCCAATGGCTTCATCAATGTTGCTGCCTGCCTCAGCATAAGCAGTTATGCCTTCCGTGAAGCTTGCAGATGATGTTACCGCCATTGCAATGGCTGCTGTGACACCTAACCATCTCATATTTTTCATATTCCTACCTCCTCGTCAGAATGTTATAATATCACAGGTTAATTATACAACATTTTATAAGATGTGTCAATAGTAAGAGGGGCATAATAGTATATTTTTTTAGGTGAGATGCCGACTTTTTCAGCCTGCGCACATCGCTGAATGTTCATCATCTGCCGCTGCATGACTTTTATGCATTTTGGCTGCAAAAAAGTCCCGAAACATTTTTGCCGTTTCGGGACTTTCGTATTTTTTTATTTTGTGCCTGATAAATTACTTGGCGTCTCTCTTATCAACAAATTCACCTGTGGTAACATCGAATGCTTCCCTGGACTTTCTGCTGATGATGAACCAGATAACACCTACTGCCACTGCAACGCCTGCAACTATACCTATTACTATACCGACGATGTTTTTCTTGGTAGCTGCCTTCTCCTGTTCAGCGATGGAGGGGTCTATCCAGTGGTCACCCTTGTCCTTGCAGTTGGTGACAGATACTTCCTTTACCAGAATCTTCGCATCGTTAGTTGAACCAAACAGAACGCAGTCCACCTTCTCGAAATTATCTGTGCCGTAAGCTTCAACTATGTCTGCATAGTTGAATTCCTCAGTGTTGTTCTCAGTATCGATCTTTGCAGGAGCGACCTTTGCCCATACGCCGCCGTCACTTCCCACAACAGGGGTGTCAGGATTTGACCAGCTCTGGAAGATCAGTTCAACAGGGTAGCCGGTTGCCTGTGTCTCATCAAGGCCATGATCCTCAACGATATCATAGCTTACCTTGATGACCGAATCTGCGGTCATTCTGGTCGCATCAAAGTTCTTTGCGCCGTTCGGGTCGTCACTGTTGTATCCGAACTTTACGCTCTGTGACCAGTTGTCGCTCTCGATAGCTTCGGAGCAATCCAGTACTACATCGCCGTCTGCAAATACTGTTACTGCCTGTGCAGCCATGATGCCTGCTGCCATAAGTGCTGCTGCCAGTTTGCCGATAAAGTTTCTCTTCATTTTCATAACTCCCTTTCTCGATCCTATTAAACTATCCTCTTTACCCTTCAACAAAATTCACATTTATAATTCCGATGATTATTCTAGCACATTCCGCCCCATAAGTAAAGGGGAAAAATTAATATTAAGCAAAAGTTCACAGAATTTATACAGCTGAAATTAACCTGTTGACAACAACTGAAAAGTAGGTTATACTATTAGTAGTATAAGTGACCTTTTTACCAATAATTATGTTAATAATTTTTTTCGCCATTCATAATCATCAACGGAGGTATAAGAATATGAAACAGTTTTTCGGCGTCAGACTTGCACTCTTTAAGCTGCTGCTCGTGTTTATCGGCATTGCGATGACCGTAATGAGTTTCGGTGATGCGATGGCGGTCTGGAAAAAAGACATCGGCAAGCTTTACGACAAGGGCAGGACGGAGTTCAACGAGGACGAACTTGTGTCGGGCAAGATAGAATATGTGCTTGACCCGATAGCTACACTTGAAAGC
>CAMNMO010000159.1 GCA_946544695.1 uncultured Ruminococcus sp.
TCATTCGTGAGCATCCTCAAATGGGCTTGCTGATGATAAGTCATTGCAGGATATTCCCGTTTATTACACGGGAGCTGAAATTGACCGCTGACGGAATAAGCGAAATCTCAGAGCCTTATACTTGCCATAGCTGCTTTGGCGAGCATGATGAGAATGGATTTTATAAGTGAATACATACAAAACAGGCAGATACCTCTTGTGAAAGTATCTGCCTGTTCTGTTTCATAGCCCGCTGTATAGGTCTTTACATAATAGTTGTTCAAAAACTTCTATATGAGTACCGACCTAACGGACTGCGGTGTATATTTTTATGTCTTACTTCTCAGCATCGCCCGAATACTTTTTGTATCCGGGGTGCTTGCCTGTAACGCCGTACTGAGGGCGCATACCTATCAGTCGGTCGATATTTTCACGGTCGATATCCTTGACGCCGCCAAGCAGCCTTGCCACCAGCGATATCTGTGCCTGAAGTTCCAGCGTTTCCATGCGGTAGTAAGCTGTCGTCAGGTCAGCACCTACGGTGAGTGCGCCGTGATTGGTAAGCAGCATGACATCGTGTTCCTGCAAATAAGGTTCGATGGCTTCTGGCACCTCAAAGGTCGAGGGTGTGCCGTAGGGGGTCAGCGGTACTGAACCCACAGCTATCACAGTCTCTATCATGCAATAATCGTCCAGCGGGATATGTGCGCAGGCAAAGCCCGTGGAAACAGGCGGGTGTGCGTGCACAACTGCACCCACATCGGGTCTGTCATTGTAGCACTTTATGTGCATCTTCACCTCAGATGACGGACGCCAGTCCTCGGTGGGTCTCTCGATGATGTTGAAATCCTTGTCTATCAGACCGATGTGGTCACGGGTTATCTCCGCCTTTGAAATGCCTGTTCGTGTTGCGAGAAAACGGTTCTCGCCCACCTTGACGGTAACATTGCCGTCATTGGCTGCTACCCAGCCCTTCTGCCACATCTTGTGGCACACCTCAACTATCTTATCCTTTATATCCTCGTACATAAATATTTCCTTTCTACCCTGTCAGCAGCTTTTACGGATACTTTATTTCGGTGACATACCTCCACGGGATATCCTCGCTTTGCCATACGCCGTTTTCAGATATCCTGAAAATATATCCGTCAGCTGACATTTTTGCCGTGTCGATAACCAGCACGACAGGCTTGCCGTGCCTTGCACCGACCTTTTCAGCTGTGTCCATATCTTTGGACAGATGGACAAATCTGCGGCTCATTTTAAGTATGCCTTTTTCACGGATATCATCAAGCAGTCTTTCAGCTGTGCCGTGATACAGTACATCAGGCGGAACAGCTTCCCGCATCTGAACATCGACATCGACGCTGTGGCCCTGATTTGCACGTATCCTTGTTTTATCCTCATTGAAGGAGTAACGCTGCTTGTTGTTCTCACGGACTATCCTTTCAAGGGTCTCCATATCAAGCTTTCTGCCTGTGGCGCAGACACCCTTTATCAGCCCATCGACATCAGCCCAGCCGTGCTCATCAAGTGTAACGCCTGCACTTTCGGGATCATGTCTCAGTACCAGGCTTATGAATCTGCCAAGCGATACATCGTCGTTCTTTATCTTCCCTGCCATGATATCCTCCTGTCTTTTATTTTATCCCAATTTGGTTGTGTATTGTTTCCCCCGCCTTCGGCGGGGGAAACAATACGAAAAAAAGCCATTCCGTATCATCAGCAATACACTTCAAAATTGGGAGTTTATTTTTTACGATCAGGCTTTTTCAGACCACGCCCTTTTGCAGCATCACATTGGCGTAGACCGCTTTTTCTCCTGTTGCGACTATGGCGTATGCTGTTTTTGCCTGTTCGTAAAACTCAAACCTCTCTGTCTCACCGATGGCATTTTCACCACGTTCATCATGCTTTGCCACAATGCGCTTGTATTCTTCCCAGATAGGGGTCTCGGCATCGTCGCCCTCCATCACCTGCATCAGCTGCACAGGCTTGTCCACATAAGTGTCAAGCGGCAGAAGCGTCAGTATGGCGTCAAGCAATTCGGGCACACCGTGACCGTCAGCACGTATCACCTTGCAGTTCCTGCCCATGCTTTCAGCGGGAAAATTTCCGTCTGCAATAACTATCCTGTCAGAATGCCCCATCTCGCACAGCGTTTTAAGCAGTTCGGGCGAGAGTATGGGCGGTATATTTTTAAGCATCATTTACCTCCGATGATAAGTTTCTGATCTTCATAAGCCTTTTCCCACTGCATGGGGCTTTCGGGCGTATATACACACACCTTGTCTGATGCTGCGATGACCTGCCTTGCTGCGTTGAGATCGGCTATCTCGCCGCATGCTATCAGCTGCACCGCAACATTTCCCAGTGCAGTAGCCTCCACAGGCCCCGCAGAGACACGGCGCTTGCAGGCATTTGCAGTCAGCTGACAAAGCAGTTCGCTGCGTATGCCGCCGCCTATCATATATATGGTCTCATACTTCTTTCCTGTGCAGTATTCAAGTTCTTCCAGTGCCGCACGGTATTTCAGCGCAAGGCTTTCATAGATACATCTCAGCAGCTGTCCGTCATCTTCGGGAACAGGCTGCGAGGTCTCCATGCAGTAATGCCTTACCCTGTCGGGAATGTCGCCCGACGGCACGAAGCGTGGGTCATCAGGGTCGATAAAGCACCTGAAAGGCGCTGCCTGACGAGCCATATCCTCCATCTCGCCAAAGCTGACTTCCCTGCCCTCACGCTGCCACTGACGGCGGGTCTCCTGTATCAGCCACAGACCTATGATGTTCTTCAGGAATGAGACTTTGCCGCCGTAGCCCGCTTCATTGGTCAGGTCACAGGCACAGGCTTTTTCATCTGTCAGCGGCTCGTCAAGTTCGGTGCCCAGCAGACTCCATGTGCCGCAGCTGAGGAAAGCAAAATCCTTCTCCGCTGCGGGAACAGCCGCCATCGCCGCCTGAGTATCATGACCGCACACAGCGATAACGTCCATATCGGGGATATCCAGCTCGGTCATGATATCATGGCTGAGCGTGCCTATCCTGCTGCCCGCAGGCACGATGTTGGTAAACAGGCTTTCCCTGATGCCCAGCTTTTCTGCAAGCCTGTAAGCCCAGCAGCCGCCAGCCTGGTCGTAAAGCTGGCTGGTCGATGCGATGGACTGCTCTGTCACCTTTTCGCCCGTCAGGAAGAAGGTGAACAGGTTTGGCATCATCAGCAGCTTGTCCGCCTGTTCAAGAAGTTCGGGTCTGTTTTTTTGTACAGCCATAAGCTGGAAGGCTGTGTTTATCTCCATGAACTGATTCCCTGTTACAGCATAGAAGCTCTCCCTCGGTATCAGCCCGAAAGCCTGTTCGACCATGCCGTGCGTGCGGCTGTCACGGTAGTGCACCGGATTTTCGATCAGCCTGCCGTTCTTGTCTATCAGCCCGAAGTCCACGCCCCACGTATCTATGCCAAGGCTGTCCACTTTTCCGTACTGTTTTGACTTTATCAGGCTTTGCTTTATCTCAAAGAACAGCCGCAGGAAGTCCCAGTACATCGTATTGCCCAGCGTTACGGGGTCATTCGTGAAACGGTGTATCTCCTCGAGGGTTATCTTTTCTCCGTCAAAACGCCCTATCATCGCCCTGCCGCTCGAAGCGCCCAGGTCTATCGCCAGCACCTCTTTTGCCATGCCGTCACCTCCCTGTTTATAAACTGTGTATCGCTCATCTCATGCCACGGTACATAGGTCCGTAAGCTGCACAAGCCCTGTAATCCGCACCCTCTTTATCCAT
The DNA here is from genome assembly GCA_946544695.1 of uncultured Ruminococcus sp. GTDB lineage: Bacteria > Bacillota > Clostridia > Oscillospirales > Ruminococcaceae > Hominimerdicola. Next base: position 3,762 of record CAMNMO010000159.1, read on the forward strand.
ACCGAAAGCATTCCATGCCGCAGGGCGGAATATCTGCTCCTTGGGGACATTATGCATAGCCACGGGAATGCGCAGTATCGATGCCAGTGTGATGATATCCGCACCGATATGACCGTAGCTGATAGCGCCGTGGTTTGCACCCCAGTTGTTCATTACATCGTAAGCTGTCTTAAAGGGGGCAGCATCTGTAACACGGGGAGTGAACCATGTGCAGGGCCATGTATAATCCGTGCGCTTCCATAGGATATCATTTACTTCCTCGGGCAGCTTGACAGTCCAGCCCTCAGCTATCTGGAGCATGGGGCCAAGTCCCTTGACCAGATTAAGCCTTATCATGGTAACAGGCATTTCGGCATCGGTCACGTATCTCGACGAGAATCCGCCGCCACGGAAGTAGCCGCAGTCCGCATAATTCCATGTGGTTGCCGCAAGTATCTTCTGCTGATCCTCCTCAGTTACATTGAACCATTCCTTCATAACAGCATTGCCGTTCTCATCTTCTGCAAGTCCGCAGGCGTCAAGGCATGCAGCACCCGAGTTTATCAGGTGGATAAAGCCGCCTGCTTCCTTTGCATGGCCTGTAAGCTCGTAATTTGCTGCCTTTTTGAGTGCTTCGGGCGACCAGTAGGTGCGCACATCAGCAAATATCTGTGCACGGTTCGTCAGCAGCTTCATGAACAGCATGCCAAGACCGTTGAGCACATAGTTCTCGGTAGCGAGAACATAAGGTTCACGGGCACCGTTCCAGTCAAAGGTGGTGTTGAGCATTGCTTCGGGGAAATCGCAGTTGGGGTAAAAATCAGTCCACTGACGCTGCCCCTGGAAACCTGCGGCGATGGCGTTGTGGCCAACCATTTCTTCTTCCCTGCCCTTTGGCAGCTTGTCGTTGCCGTTCATAAGGTCCTTGATGATGCACATCATCTTTACAACGAACTCCCAGTCCTTCTCCTTTTCCTCAGCAGACTTCTGCAAAAAGTCAGGGTTCTTGTCAAAGCCTTCCTTGCAGTTTGCCTTTGTCCATGCAAGTGCCTTTTCAAATTCTTCCTTATCATATATCTCCTCGGTCATTCTGCGGATGATCTCCACCTCATCGACCGATTCAACACGCATGCCCAGATATTCTTCAATGAAAGCGGGGTCGATTATCGAACCGCCTATACCCATGCATATCGAGCCTATCTGGAGATAGCTCTTTCCACGCATGGTAGCCGCAGCCACAGCAGCCCTGCCGAAACGCAGCAGCTTCTCCTTTACATCTGCGGGTATCTCGGTGTCATCAGCTTCGCAGACATCATGTCCGTAAATACCGAATGCAGGCAGACCCTTCTGTGCGTGTGTTGCAAGCACCGATGCCAGATAGACCGCACCGGGACGTTCGGTACCGTTGAACCCCCACACCGCCTTGATGGTGTTCTTGTCCATGTCCATAGTCTCAGCGCCGTAGCACCAGCAAGGGGTAACTGTCAGCGTGATATCAACGCCGCACTTCTTGAACTTTGCTTCGCAGGCAGCAGCTTCTGCCACCCTGCCGATGGTGGTATCTGCTATGACCACCTTTACAGGTTCGCCGTTTGAGTATCTCAGGTTGTCCTCAAAAAGCTTAGCCGCCGACTTTGCCATATTCATGGTCTGTTCCTCCAGCGACTCACGCACACCCAACGCACCACGTCTGCCGTCGATAGTCGGACGTATGCCGATAACGGGGTATTCACCTACATATCTGTTTTCAGCCATTGTAATATCCTCCTTTAAAGGTATCCATATATTCCTATGAAAATATTATACCACATTCTGCCCGTTTTGTCTGCCTTCATGATAATAGAATTTTCGCCTTTCGTTTTGTACCCTTTGCATGAAATAATATTATAATTTAAGGATAAATTGCAATAATGCCATGTAAGTATATTGCCCTGCGAGCTTTTCCACATTAATAACAGGTGTAAATATATTAAACTATGTCAATAAGTAGCAACAGCTCCCGCAAATTTGAAAAACGATATCAATTTTCTGATTTTCAAATATTTTTTATTGTTTTTCGATAATTTCCTATTGACAAACGAGAATCAATATGTTATAATACATTCAGGCTGAGGGAGATGACCCGAAGCTGTATTGTCGACAATAGTTTTTCAGGAGGACATAATTATGGTCAATGAGTTAACAGGCTGGTCAGAGATGAAGTCGCTGAAGCTGTCAAGGTTTCTGGTGGCAGGGTTGTTTTTCCTGCTGATAGTGGTGCTTTTCACTGCGCACATCATAGCTGACTGGTTCAGCATCATCTCGGTGGGAGAAGGTTTTATCAAAAGTGAACGGCTGGATATCGTGGTGACTGTCATGATATATATATGTGATGTATTTGCCATCACAGCGGTAGTCGCACTCAACAAGCTGCTTTCAAACATTTCAAATGAAGAGGTTTTCACCGAACAGAACACAAAGTGCCTGCGTATCATCTCATGGTGCATCGTGTTTGCGGGCATAACATTCATCGTGTTCAGCCTGTGGCGGTATGAGTTTTTGTTTGCTGCGTTTTTTGCAATGTTCCTCGGACTGGTGATGCGTGTACTGAAGAACGTTTTCGAGAAGGCTGTCGAGCTGAAATCCGAAAACGACTTCACCATATAAAGGGGGCGTGATTATGGCGATTATAGTTAATCTGGACGTCATGATGGCAAAGCGCAAGATATCCTCGGGCGAACTTGCCGAAAAAGTGGGCATAACCGCTGCGAACCTCTCCATACTGAAAACAGGCAAAGCAAAAGCTGTACGTTTTTCTACCCTCGATAAGATCTGCGAGGTGCTGGAATGTCAGCCCGGAGACATACTTGAACATGTATGACACCGCCGCTGAGCGACACAGTAATGCAGCATAACAGAGAAAAATAACGGACAATAAAACGGGTGTAAAACAAGATATAACAGCAAAGGGAAGGAGTACGATAAAA